>NZ_CATJGZ010000034.1:0-3734 GCF_949740115.1 Bacteroides sp. 41_26 | reverse complement strand
TGTAACACGCTAAAGCCGAAGGCTTTGCCCGCAGGGCAAGAGGGAAGAACCGGACTTGTCCAGTTCCCTCTTGCTCGATTTAGCGAAACGGGCTGAACCAATAGGTGAAGTAGTTTCTGCTAAATCGGGGTGACTGCACAAAGGAATAGCCTGAACGCAGGCTTCTTTCCTTTGCTACTTTTTGCTATCAGGGCTGATTTGCTTTTTCAAACTGTTTGTAGGTTTGAGAATCGGCATATTCACGAACGAAAGCCCGGATATCGCTGGCTTTATAATACGTTTTTCGTCCGATGGTAAAGTAGGGAAGTACACCTTTCGCCCGATAGCGTTGTAGGGTTCTGAAAGATGCTTTCAACAGAAAGGCTAAGTCTTGATTATCCAACAGCCTCTCATTTTCATCGAATACTGTGTCGGTATTGATTAGCGATTTCAGGTCTTGCCCGATTTCGGATAGCTTCTTCGATAGTCGCTCCATCCACTTGTCGAAGTTTTCATTGTCTATATACATTTTACTCCATTTTTTAGTTTAACATTATTGTTTTCAATCGATTGATGAAGCAAAGTTCAGCAAATGGATGCAAATAAGTTAGGGGAGTAGATCATCTATTCCCCTATAAATTATTGATAAGCTAGTGATTTACAAATACCCTCTATTTTTACTTTCTATCTTGATAGCGATTATTAATTCATTTAGAAACTCTGTCAGTTTTGTGGCTTTACGTTTAAAAACATCATCCCTTTTCTTGTATATGTCTGCAAATTTAAAGTTCATTCCTTTCTCAAATATTCGTGCCAGTTCTGAAAAATTCACAGGATTTCCAACCTTGTTTCTTACGGAGTGTGAATAAAACAAACCGCATATCAATTCCATAATATCAATCATATCAACATCATTGGCTAAATAGACATCGGGATCAAAATTATGTTCTGTGTTTATCGAAAATAAATCGGGGTTATCCAAGCGAAATTGTACTACCCTAAAAGTAGAATCCAATATACTTAATACCTTAGCCAATAATAATCGGATTTCAAGTGTAGAATTATCATTCTCAATCTCCAGTCGCATATTCAATTCTTTGACCTCTGCTACAGTGTAATTTATGGTAAAGCATAATAGTATAATATTCTGCTCCTCTTGACAAAACAAGAGGAGTTGCCGTACAAAATCATCATAAGCCATTGATAATTCTATACGATCAATCTCTTTACCATTAACAGAGCAAGAGAGTAGGTTGAATAACTTTGTTTCTAAGAAACGTTTCACTTATGCTTTAAATAGTTACGTTACATATACAATCATACATTTCATTTTTCTGCAACTATGAAAATTTCACTACTCGATGTGAAATTGTTTTTACCAAGTAAATCTTTATAAATTGAAACTTTACGAAATCCGACCTTTTTTAATATGTTTGTTATTTCGTTTTCCGAATAATACCTTTCCCAGATAATGAAATGTTTGATTGTTCCTTCGAGTACTAAGTTATGTTGGTATGCAAATACTTTATTCTTAGGATAATGGAAAGTTTGGCTCAATAGCAGGTATTCACTTTCATCCCAAAAACCACCGTGAGGTGCATATTCCCAACTTTTATTTTCTTGTCTATCACTAATTATCTTTTCCGAGAAAACATCAAAAATAAAAACTCCGCCATCAGTCAGCGAACAATATATATTATCCAGTAATCGGTCACGGTCACTATCTGAATGGGTTCCCATATCGCAATAGATCATGGTTATAGTATCGTATTTACCATTGGGATAATCATTAATGTAATCATTCAGAATATATTTAATTCCATTCTGTTTTCCCGTAGCATACTCTATTGAAGATTTATTAAAGTCAATGCCTGTTACATCATAATTTTCGTTTGCAAAAAGTGACGTATATAATCCTGGACCACATCCCAAATCAAGTAAATGACTTTCAGATTTTGAATGTTTAAGCACAAAATTCACAATCTTTAAAACAGATTCTTGCTTTCGACTAGCTTCATCAGACTGAAAATCAAGATGCTTTTTTAATATTTGCTGCTGAATGTAAGGATCAGTCCAAATATTATGGTTGGACTTTTCAAATAAAATTGGTTTTTTGTTGATGATTTCCATTTGTATTTTGAATATTTGTTATTAGAAAAATCCCATAGCGGGATCTGAAATACAACTATCCGTTACAAACATAAAAATTTACGCACCTTTTTCGGGCTAAAGATAATATTACTAAAATGTTAGGAAATGATACGCAAACGAGTAACAGAAAGAGTTTCTGCTACAACTAAAAGCTTGTATGGATAGAATATCCGCGTATCTACATATAGAGTGTATTGATTCAGTGTGCTAAAATAGTGATTTCTCTTTAAATAGAGATATATTTTAATGTTTTTCTGAAAACAAATTTGATGGGTAACTCTTTTTCATGTTTCGATAAAACATTCTATATATGAAAGAGAGTTATTTGCAACAATGGAAAAACTTAATAGATTAAAGCTGTTCATTCGTTTTTTATCCGTTACATATTTCGGCTTTCTGTTTTGCAAAATGCTAGCAGAAGCATATTCCAAAATGTTATAGTTGTCGCAAATAACTAAATGGATTATTAAATTGTGTTTCAAATAATTAGTTCATGAATTTCTTTTATATGCAAGTGTAAATGATCCCAATAGCCCTCTATCATATCTTTCAGCGTGACTTTTGTTCCTTCAAAATCGCACCAATAACTATCCAATTTTGCTACATCTACAGACTGAATAACTTGAATGAGATGTAAATTATAAAACTTCCATAACTGGATTAAGTTAGCCCAATCCGCATTTTGATAATCTTGCAGAGCTATCCAAAGATCATTATCCTGACGATAATCGGGGAAAAAAGCAGATCTTTGCTATATTGCAGACGAACCATTCGTTGATGATTGTTAGATGCCGAATCAATCAAATGACCAAATATTTGCTTGATGGTACGATTTTGTTTGTTTTTTCTTAGTGTTATTACTTCTACTGACAAGTCATTTAACAACCTTTCTTCCGTTTCAATAACCTTTGCAATGCCATCGGTTATGTGGCTAAAATCAATTCTTTGCATAATCCATATAGTGAATTCACTATTTTACTTCCGTAGATTCTTATGAATACATTTAGGTAGCTAGACATTAGTAGCTTTACTGTGCCACTTCCAGACAGTTTTGAAAACGGCTCTTGTTTCTTCTTTCTTTTGCTGGTGAAAATAGAATCAACACGTTTTATAAACCATTTAAAATTAAAAGTATGGAAGTAGTAACCATTGAAAAGAGAACCTTTTCGTATGTCTGCGAACGGTTTACTGAGTTTGCCAAACGGATAGAAAATTTGTGCAGCACTCATACCCAGAAAGTAGAAAACTGGCTGGATAGTCAGGAAGTATGCCTGTTGCTAGGTTTTAGCAAACGAACACTGCAATATTACCGAAGCAGTGGGCGGCTGGCTTATTCTCAAATCGGCAGCAAGATTTATTATAAATCTTCCGATATTGAAAGAATTATTGCGGACAGTGAAACACAAAATCAATCACCCAAACAAACCATGCCTTATGAGAAGAACTAAAGAAGATTATCCGTCCTTCAACCTGTTTTCCATTGTCGGTACATGGGAAAGCGTTAATCTGAATCCTACGGTTATCATCTACCGGAATGATAAAGAATATCTTCTTTCTATTATATATGTATCGGAAACCACCAAACAGGCTTCACCCGCTACTTA
>NZ_CATJGZ010000033.1:0-46987 GCF_949740115.1 Bacteroides sp. 41_26 | reverse complement strand
GGCAAAGATAATGGTAGAGGAAAAAACAAAAATAGCAACGCGCTGAATAGCAATAGATTACAAAAAATAATAAATGTACACTTTTTTTATTGAAAACAAACATATATTTATAAGGACAATATTAAAATCGACTCAAAATATAAGGACAAAAACAAGCAGAATAAGCCTTATCAATGCCATCTATGTATAACATCTTTCTATTTTTCTTTTTTGAAACAATTACATTATATCATAATTCACAGTGAATCTCACAAAAGCACAACTATCTATTTTCTAAAAGTAACCCCAAACAAAAGAGCAAAATGGTTTCATATTCGACAGTCAAATTAAAAGGCATACACCTTCAAACTTTAAAAACAGTTATGAGAAAATACATAAAACAAAAAATAGATCCAAAAAAGAAATCAACAAAGACACTTATAAAGTGAAAATATCATTTTATATCTCTCCTTATCGAGAAATACGAAACTATTTCAGCTCAAACGAAAGAAAATCTTTCTTTTTTCGTATTTTTGTCCCAATATGCACGCTTCTACACAGAAGCCAAGAAGAATAACTGAATAAATGAAAGTAATAGACCTTATACATAGCAACGAGAAAACAGCTTTTTCTTTTGAAATCCTCCCCCCTCTGAAAGGTACAGGGATTGAGAAATTATGCCGGGATATTGATACATTGCGTGAATTCGACCCTAAATATATCAATATAACAACACACCGGAGTGAATATGTGTACAAAGATCTGGGTAACGGATTATTTCAACGTAACAGACTAAGAAGACGTCCGGGAACAGTAGCCGTAGCCGCTGCCATTCAGAATAAATACAATATCACAGTAGTCCCACATCTCTTATGTAGTGGCTTTACCCGTGAAGAGACAGAATATGTACTGCTCGATCTTCAATTTCTGGGCATAACTGACCTGTTGGTACTCCGTGGAGACAAAGCAAAACACGAATCGGTGTTCACTCCCGAAGGAGACGGTTATTATCATGCTATCGAATTGCAGGAACAAATCAATAATTTCAATAAAGGTATCTTCGTTGACGGATCGGAAATGAAAGTTACCAATACTCCATTTTCATATGGTGTGGCTTGCTATCCTGAGAAACATGAAGAAGCTCCTAACATGGATTCGGATATCTATTGGTTGAAGAAAAAAGTAGAGGCCGGAGCTGAATATGCCGTAACCCAGCTTTTCTATGACAATCAGAAATACTTCGACTTTGTAGAGAAAGCCAAACGGGAAGGCATCAATATTCCTATTATTCCGGGAATAAAACCTTTCAAAAAGACTTCACAACTAAGTATGATACCCAAAACCTTCAAAGTGGATCTTCCGGATGATCTGGTGAAGGAAGCACTGAAATGTAAAAATGAGGCAGAGGTACAGCAAGTAGGTGTAGAATGGTGTGTTAAGCAATGCCGGGAACTGATGACACATGGAGTATCAAGTATCCATTTCTACTCTATTGGTGCCGTGGACAGCATTAAAGAGGTTGCTAAAGAGATTTATTGAATCATGAATTGTGATTCATAATTTGTGAACGATTAAATAATAAATAGAATTGTGTTTTTTAAAGACGTAATCGGACAAGAAGAAACAAAGCAACGACTTATTCAGGAAGTAAATGAAGGTCGTATTCCACATGCACAGCTTATTTGCGGGCCGGAAGGAGTAGGTAAATTACCTCTGGCCTTGGCATATGCACGCTATATCAGCTGTACCAATCGTGGTGCAACGGATGCCTGTGGAGTTTGTCCGTCATGCGTGAAGTTCAGTAAGCTGGTACACCCGGATGTACACTTTGTTTTTCCTGTTGTGAAGTCCGGGCGAAGTGACGACTATATAGTAGAATGGCGGCGGATGGTATTAAATAATTCGTATTTCAATCTTAATCATTGGTTGAATGAGATTAATGCAGAAAATGCACAAGCCGTCATCTATACCAAGGAAAGTGATGAAATAATGAAGAAGCTCAGCTTGAAATCAAGCGAAGGTGGATTTAAAATCACAATAATCTGGTTGCCGGAGAAGATGCAACTAGCTTGCTCCAACAAGCTACTGAAGCTTCTAGAAGAACCACCCGAGAAAACAGTTTTCCTCTTGGTTTCCGAGGCACCGGACTTGATTCTGCCAACCATATTAAGTCGAACACAACGTTTCAACATCCGCAAGATAGATGAAGCAAGCATAGCGCAAGTGCTTCAACAGAAATATGGTGTACAGCAGGCAACCAGCGCAACTATCGCCCACCTGGCAAACGGGAATTTTATCAAAGCCCTCGAAACAATTCATCTGAATAAAGAGAGCCAGTTATTCTTTGAGCTCTTTGTCAACCTGATGCGACTCTCCTATCAACGGAAAATACGGGAAATGAAACTATGGAGTGAACAAGTGGCTGCTCTGGGGCGCGAACGTCAGAAGAATTTCTTATCTTACTGTCAGCGAATGATAAGAGAAAACTTCATATACAACCTGCATCAGAAAGAATTAGTCTATATGACGCCCGATGAACAAAATTTTTCAACCCGCTTTGCACCGTTCGTCAATGAGCGAAATGTGATGGGCATCATGGATGAGTTGAGTGAAGCGCAACAACATATCGAACAGAATGTGAATGCCAAAATGGTATTCTTCGACTTCTCGTTGAAAATGATTGTACTGTTGAAGAGCTAAAAAAAAGGGAGAATGGAGAGGGGAGAAGGAAGAGTTAATTCAGTAAATTGTAAATTGTAAAATTGTAAATATATAGATGGATTTTAAGTTACATAATGGGAGCGGTAGCCTTTGCTGCAAAAGTTGCTCCCGACAAGATAATAAATTGAACACCTACGATTGGCTGGCAGATATACCAGGCAATGCTGAGGAGAGTGACATGGTGGAGGTTCAGTTCAAGAACACTCGTAAGGGATACTATCGAAACAGTAATAAAATTAAGTTAGAAAAGGGTGACGTAGTAGCCGTCGAAGCAACGCCTGGGCATGATATCGGTGTAGTAACACTGACGGGACGCCTCGTTCCATTGCAAATGCGAAAAGCAAACATTAAGCCAGATGCAGAAATTAAACGTATCTACCGCAAAGCCAAACCGGTGGACATGGAAAAGTTTGATGAAGCAAAAGCTAAAGAGCACGCTACAATGATTCGCTCACGTCAGATTGCATCCAGCCTGAATCTGGATATGAAAATAGGAGACGTTGAATATCAGGGAGATGGTAATAAAGCCATTTTCTACTATATTGCGGACGAACGGGTAGACTTCCGCCAATTGATCAAAGTACTGGCAGAAGCATTTCGTGTCCGTATCGAAATGAAGCAGATTGGTGCACGTCAGGAAGCCGGACGTATCGGTGGTATCGGTCCTTGTGGACGTGAATTATGCTGTGCTACCTGGATGACCAGTTTCGTATCCGTATCTACAAGTGCAGCCCGCTATCAGGACATTTCACTTAACCCGCAGAAACTTGCCGGACAATGTGCCAAGCTGAAATGTTGCCTGAACTACGAAGTAGATTGCTATGTAGAAGCACAGAAGCGCCTGCCTTCTAAAGAAATTGAATTAGAAACAAAAGACGGAACGTTCTATTTCTTCAAAGCGGATATTTTAAGTAATCAGATCTCCTACTCTACCGATAAAAATTTCCCCGCTAATTTGGTAACTATTAGTGGTAAAAGGGCTTTTGAAGTCATCGGAATGAACAAAAGAGGTGCTAAACCGGAAAGTTTACTGGAAGAAGAGCACAAACAAGAACCTAAAAAACCGGTTGATCTGGTAGAACAGGAAAGTTTGACTCGCTTTGATCGTGATCGTCGCCGAAAGGAAGGAAAAGAAGGAGCCGAAGGTGGAAACCGTAACAGAAAGAAGAAAAAGAACAATGCGAATCGTCCGCAGCAAGAAGCTGAAGGAAGAACAGGACGTCCGCAACAAGATAATGGCAATCGTCCGGGACGTTCACAGCAGGAAACCAACACTCGCCCGGAACGACCTGCACAACGGGAAAACGGACCACGCCCTAATCGTCCGCAACAGAATAATGCAGAAGGACAGCAACAAACGCCACAATCCAATAATAGTGGTGAGCAACAACGTCCACGTAACGATCGTCCGAAAAACAACAATCGTCCACGTAATAATAATGACAGACGTGGAGAAAGACCACAAAACGGAGAAAAACCGCAGAATGGAGAAAGACCACAAAACAACGAGAAGCCAGCTAAAGAGAGAAATGAAAAACCTACTCAGGAATAGTATATGGCTTCTGTTAGCTACCTGCCTGACAGCCGCTTGCAACGAAAATACTGTGTATCACTCTTACCAATCCATACCCACAGAAGGATGGAAAAAGAGTGATACACTCTTTTTCAATGTCCCGATCAAAGATTCGTTAGCCCTACTCCGGCTATCTGCAGAAATACGTAATGAAAGTAATTACGCTTACCGGAATATCTACTTAACTGTCAGTCACAATCTTGAAGACAGCACGGTATGGAAAACAGATACGTTACTGCTTATCCTCGCAGACAAAGAAGGCAAGTGGAATGGTACCGGCTGGGGAAGTTTATTTCAATCAACTTTGCCTATCGGCTCTGCCATTGTCCGGCATCCGGGAAATTATACCTTTAAAATAACACACGGAATGCAGGATGAACTGCTGAAAGGTATCAATGACGTAGGGGTCAAAATTGAAGGGAGAGGGGAGAAGTGAGAAGGGAGAAGTGAGAAGGGAGAAGTGAGCTGCGCTATCACGCTGCATAGTACTTCTCCCTTCTCAATTCTCCCCTCTCCCTTCTTTACAGTCTCCTTCCGCGCCCTGCATCAATCCGCAGGAAAATAAAAAGCAAAATTGTAAATCCCCACAGAGAAGAACCTCCATAACTAAAGAAAGGCAATGGGATACCAATCACAGGTGTCAATCCAAGTACCATACCAATATTAATAAAGATATGGAAAAGGAATATACTAACTACCGAATACCCATATACACGCCCAAAAGCAGAAGGTTGCCGTTCGGACACTGCAATAAGCCGTAATATCAGTGCCAAAAACAGCAGTAGCACAATAGATGATCCAACAAAGCCCTGCTCTTCACCTACCGTACAAAAGATAAAATCAGTGTCTTGCTCGGGAACATACTTCAACTTTGTCTGTGTACCATTCAGGAATCCTTTCCCTGTAAGGCCACCGGAACCAATAGCAATTTTTGATTGGTTTACATTATACCCGGCACCGGTCAGGTCTTCTTCCATACCCAGCACAACTTTAATACGAATCTGCTGATGTGGTTCGAGGATATTATCGAAAACATAATCGCTGGAATAGAGGAAACCGACAGATCCAATAGCAAACAATCCGATAAGCATATAAGATTTCTGGCGTTCACTCAAAGAGAGAAACATCAGATACCCAACCACAGCAACACAAAGCACCCATTGTACCCATACCAGATTAAAAGGTACAATATATTCCGAGATGAGGAAAGCAAGAAGCATCACAATCAAGCTACCTGCAATGATATTCCGCATCGGCTTCCACTTCCTTCTATAAACCCACACCATGCCACCGGCAAACAACAACACCATAGACAGAACTGAAAACTCTCCGATGGGAGTAGGCGTATCGGCTATAAATACCTGATCAAAACGTATACCAACAACAAAATAGACTACAGCACACACACCGGAAAAGAGTACGACTCCCGGCATGCCTTCACGATAAAGCACCAGAAAAAAAGCCAGATATACCAGTGCAGATCCCGTTTCCTTTTGCAGAATAATCAGTATCATAGGAAGCATGATAAAGGCAAGCAGTGCCAGAAAACACTTCCCTTTCCTGATATTAAAGGAATAGGAGTTGATATATTTGGCTAACACCAGAGCAGTGGCAAACTTAGCAAACTCTGCCGGTTGAAGATTTACAGGCCCAAGTTTGATCCATGAATTGGAACCTTTAATATCACTACCAATAAATATGGTAGCCACGAGCAGAAGCATCATTCCTATATATATAATGTAGGAAAACATATCATACATCCTGTCTTCGAGCATCAGTAAGATAAATCCCAGACCAAATGAGCAGATAATCCACATAAACTGCTTACCGGCACGGGTAGAAAAATCAAGGAAGTCCCGATCGCCATAGTCATAACTGGCTCCGCAAACACTGAACCATCCGGCAATAATAAGGAGCAGGTAAATAGCAATTGTTACCCAATCCAGCGTTTTCCATAAACTATCGTTCCTCGTCACCATACATTATAATTCTATCGCTAAACTCTGCCGCCTTTGCTTCACTGGCCGGAGAAAGTTTTCCATTCAAATATTGTTCTATCATCAAAGTACCAATAGGTACACCATAGGTTGCACCAAACCCTCCATTCTCCACATAGACTGCAATGGCTATCTTGGGATTGTTCATCGGAGCAAATCCCATAAAGGCAGAGTGGTCGTGCCCACGATTCTGCGCCGTACCCGTTTTACCGCATATCTCCCCTTCGGGAAACATATAACCGGCTATTCTACAGGTTCCCCCCGTTACAGCAGCACGCATTCCCTTCACTACCTCTTCATAATGTATGCGGTCAATGGTGGGCACGCGGGGAGTCCGGTAAATACTGTCAAGCTGATTGTCCTGAATCTCTTTCACAATATGTGGAGTGATAAAATGTCCTCGGTTGGCAATCGTTGCACTCAAATTTGCGATTTGCAAAGGAGTGGCCAGAATCTCCCCTTGCCCGATAGCAATACTGATCACAGTCAATCCGTTCCAGCGCCCCTTGTAAGGCTTATCATAAAATGCAGCATTGGGTATCAACCCTCGTCCTTCACTGGGCAAATCTACGCCTAACTTATAACCGAAGCCCTGAGACACCATATGATCCTTCCAAACTGTTATAGCATTTTGCGGCGAACCATATTTACGGTCACCAAACATACGAAACAATCCCCAACAGAAATAAGAGTTACAGGAAGTAGCCAACGCCGGCACCAGTGGTAATGGAGAACCATGAGCATGACATCCCACCTTTAAACTCCCATATATAAATCCATGATAGCATGGGAATGCCGGAGTATTTTCCTGAATAATCCCTTCTTGTAAGAAAGTTAATGCCTGAGCAGCTTTAAAGGTTGATCCCGGAGGATAAGCTCCCATCAAAGCACGATTCAACAGAGGCTTACGCTTGTCCCGTTGCAGCATCAAGTGATTCTTACCCCGTTGCCGCCCAATCATCAGATGCGGATCAAAATCAGGGGAGGAAACCAGACATAAAATTTCTCCTGTTTCGGGTTCAATGGCAACAATACTTCCGATTTTATTCTTCAGCAAGCGTTCGCCCAGCATCTGCAGATCAATATCCAGTCCTAAAGTGAGATTCTTACCCGGTATGGAAGGACGATCGAACTGACCATCCATATAATGCCCCTGAATACGTCCGTGAGCATCTCGAAGCAAAACTTCAACCCCTTTCTCGCCACGAAGGTATTTCTCATAGGATTTTTCTACTCCCTGCTTACCGATATAATCTCCACGGATGTAATAATCATCATTTTCAATATCACGCATTGATACCTCGCCAATATCTCCCAAAGCATGAGCAGCAGAATTATAGGTATACTGCCGGATGGTACGCCGCTGGATGTAAAATCCCTGAAACTTAAACAGTTTTTCCTGGAATACCCCACACTCTTCGGCAGATAACTGGGACATGAATACCTGATTGGTATATCTTGAATAGCCCGGATTCCTCCGGCGATCTTTCATGTCGGACATGATTTTCAGAAACTGCTCCCGCGTGATATTCAACGTCTGGCACAAATCAAGTGTATCCAGGTTTTCTATTTCTTTGGGAACAATCGTTATATCATATGCCGGCTGATTGAAAACAAGCAATTTACCGTTACGATCATACATTGCCCCACGCGAAGGATACTGTATCTTATTCAGAAAAGCATTACTGTCAGCATTCTTTTTATAATCATCGGTGGATATCTGCAAAAAGAAAAGCCGTACTATATAGATAAGTACAATACAAATAGCAGTTCCTGCAATAACAAATTTTCGTTTCTCTAATACATAATCTTTTGCCATGCCTATCTCCTTATTCCTTCAACAGCCATAATACACGTAACAGTCAGCAGGGTACATGCAACTACCCTTAGCAACAACAGCGGTATGCTGGAAAATGAAAAGAACTCGATAGTGAGCAGGATCAGATGATGCACAAAAACACTTGTCACCGTAAACTTCAGAAAAGAAGCAATCCCCATCGTCCGGATGGAAGGTATGATGCTGTCTAATGTATCACGCGGAGTAAACAATCGCAGAAATGTGGGACGCACAAAAGCCAGAAATACAGTTGCCGCCGCATTCATCCCCGGAGTATTGGAAAATATATCTATGGTTAGTCCTAAGAAGAAAGCCCATAACATCAATTCGTTCCGGGAAGTGCCGGAAGCAAATTTCAAGATGAAATAGACATATAAGAAAGGAGTGGCATAGCCCGCAATATGAACATTGTTAAGAATCAGTACCTGAAGAAGGACCAATCCCACAAACCATCCCATCCTGTGTATATAGTGTATCATCATTACTTCGTACTCATATTTTCAAGTTCCTGCTGTTCCATTTGCCCGGTCCGGGCAATCACTCTCACATCACTCAGTTTTCCGAAGTCCGTAGCCAGTTTAATCTTTAGTAAATAAGAAAGTCCGTCATTGGAATCGGACATATCGTCTACTGTACCGACCATAACACCTGCCGGAAAAACAGTGGAATACCCGCTGGTCACTACCGTATCTCCTAAATTAAATTCGGCATGACGGGGCAGATCTTTCAAATAGGCATAACGTGAGTCACCATGCTCCCATTTCAGATAACCGAAATACTCACTGCCTACAATTTTACAACTTATACTCGATTTACTGTTCAATACTGAAATAACAAGTGAATAGTTGGGAGATGTTTTATATACAATACCTACAACCCCGTTTCCATCCACCACTCCCATCTCGGGTCGAATGCCGGAAGAGGAACCTTTATCCAATGTAATGTAGTTATCTGCCTGATTCAAACTATTCCGAATAACATGTGCCTTGAATAGCTGATAGTCCTTATTATCAAGATTCCGGATACTGTTTACAACAAGAGAATCGACCTGATACTCCCGCAATGCATTCTCCAGATTGGTTATCTGCTGTTCAAGCAACATATTGCGATCAAGCAAATCTTCGTTTACTGACTTCAGATGAAAATAAGAAGAGATACTTCCCGAAACCTCATAGACCTTACCGGTAACAACATTGGCAGAAGTGAAGTAAACACTCTGCTGGTAGTTATTAAAGCGAAATAATAGAACAAAACAGACCACCTCCAACAAAATGAAGAGGAACCAGTAATTATACTTAAGAAGGAAGTTCAGTAAATTCCGCATAATTATTAATAATGTGTCGATATGCTAATATGCCAATGTGCCAATTGGCCGCGCTATAATACCGCATGGTAATTGGCACATTGGCATATTGGCACATTATTACATTATTTATCTCATTAAGAACGAGAAGCGGTCAATGTTCTTTAATGCCACTCCTGTTCCTTTTGCCACTGCATGAAGAGGATCTTCGGCTATGTGGAAAGGAATATTGATTTTGTCCGTCAGACGTTTGTCAAGGCCACGGAGCAATGCGCCACCACCTGCCAGATAGATTCCATTGTGAACAATATCGGCATACAATTCGGGAGGTGTATTTTCCAATGCACTCAGCACGGCTGTTTCAATCTTAGAAATAGATTTTTCCAGACAGTGAGCTACTTCCTGATAACATACAGGTACCTCCATCGGAAGTGCAGTAATACGATTCGGTCCGTGAACGATATAATCTTCGGGAGCATCATCACCCAATTCAGTAAGAGCAGCACCTACATTAATCTTAATACGCTCTGCCATACGCTCACTAACCTTCACGTTATGCTGGCGGCTCATGTATTCCTGAATATCAGCGGTAAGATCATCGCCGGCAATACGGATGGAATTATTAGAAACAATCCCCCCCAGTGAAATAACAGCAATTTCAGTAGAACCTCCACCTATATCAACAATCATATTTCCTTCGGGAGCTTCTACATCAATACCAATACCAATAGCTGCCGCCATAGGCTCAAATACCAGATAGACATCGCGTCCTCCGGCATGCTCTGCAGAGTCACGAACAGCACGAAGCTCAACCTCTGTGCTACCCGAAGGCACTCCGATAACCATGCGGAGAGAAGGAGAGAATAAATGGCTACGGGTATTCACCTGCTTGATAAGTCCGCGCATCATCTGTTCACAGGCATAGAAATCAGCAATTACACCGTCACGGAGCGGACGGATGGTACGTATATTTTCGTGAGTTTTCTCATGCATCATCTTTGCCTTCTCACCCACGGCAATCATCTTATCAGTACGACGGTCCAAAGCTACCACTGACGGTTCGTCCACCACAATCTTACCATTGGTAATGATGATGGTATTGGCAGTTCCCAGGTCCATCGCTATTTCTTGTGTAAAAGAGAATAATCCCATGTATATTTACGATTTAACTATTTACAATTTACGATTGATATTACTCTTTATTACAATTCTCAGATTTATGATTTACAAGAAACAAACTTCAATTGTAAATCGTAAATCGTCAAATCGTAAATCCTTTTAGTGTTTAAAGTGACGAATCCCCGTTGTCACCATTGCAATGCCATGTTCATTACAATACTCGAACGTTAATTCATCTTTTACAGAGCCACCCGGCTGGATAACTGCTGTTACTCCCTCATTACCCGCAATTTCAACACAATCGGGGAAAGGGAAGAATGCATCCGAAGCCATCACTGCCCCATTCAGATCAAATCCGAATGATTTAGCTTTCTCGATAGCTTGTTTGAGAGCGTCTACGCGTGAAGTCTGTCCTACACCACTTGCCAACAACTGTTTGTTTTTAGCCAGTACGATGGCATTGGATTTGCTGTTCTTCACTATTTTATTGGCAAACAGCATGTCCTCTACCTCTTCGGGAGCAGGTGCTTTATCAGTCACGGTCTTTAAGTCGGCCACGGTTTCAATGTTTAGATCTCTCTCCTGTACCAACACACCGTTCAGCAATGAGCGGAACTGCTTCTTGGGCAGCTTAGCTTCCTTGCGAACCAAAATAATACGATTTTTCTTCTGTCCCAGAATTTCAAGTGCATCTACATCATAATCCGGAGCAATCACTACTTCAAAGAATATTTTATTAATCTCCTCTGCAGTTGCTTTATCAATTACAGCATTCGTGATTAACACTCCACCAAAAGCAGAAACCGGGTCACCGGCCAACGCATCTTTCCATGCATCGAGCACAGTAGAACGTGAAGCCAGTCCACAAGCATTATTGTGCTTCAGAATAGCAAAAGTTACATCTTCAAATTCATCAATCAGTTCAACAGCTGCATTGATATCCAACAGATTGTTGTAAGAGATTTCTTTTCCATGAATCTGGTCGAACATAGCGTCCAGGTTTCCATAGAAATATCCCTTCTGATGTGGGTTCTCACCATAACGGAGCATCTTCTGATCATTGGCAGACTGACGGAAAGCCGAGCCCTCTTCTGCATCAAAATAATTGAAGATCGCCGAATCGTAATGTGAAGAAACAGCAAAAGCTTCTTTAGCCATCCAACGACGCTCTTCGAGTGAAGAGGTAGCCCCATGCTCCATCAACATATCGAGCAATGGCTTGTACTGGGCCTGAGAAGCAACGATCACTACATCATTGTAGTTTTTAGCAGCGGCACGAATCAGTGAGATTCCACCGATATCAATCTTCTCGATGATTGAAGCCTCATCAGCACCCGATGCTACGGTTGCTTCAAACGGATAGAGGTCTACAATCACAAGATCTATTTCCGGTATTTCATATTTCTCAATTTGCTGGATGTCTTGTTCCAGTCCGCGACGGCAAAGGATACCCCCGAAGATTTTCGGGTGAAGTGTCTTCACGCGACCTCCGAGGATGGAAGGATAAGAAGTAAGATCTTCCACAGCCTTACAAGGATATCCCAATGACTCGATAAACTGACGAGTTCCACCTGTTGACAGAAACTCTACTCCTTCTTCATGCAGTTTGGTGATAATTTCATCCAAACCTTCCTTATGATAAACCGATACCAATGCGGTTTTTATTCTTTTTGATTCAGACATGGTTTGCTTATTAAGTATTTGATGCGCAAAGTTACGAAATATTGTTTATCGTGCGTAATAAACAAGGTGTGAATTAATAATAAAAAAGCGCTGACTTAAAAGATTAAAAGTCAGCGCTTTGTTATATACGCTATTGTTTATACAAATCTATTACCAAATAGACACCCGTTTGTCAACCGGAAGGAACATCGGATTTTCCTCTGTTACACCGAATGCTTCGTACCATGCACCTATCTGAGGCAACGCTCCATTCACACGCCATTTGCCTAATGAGTGTACATCCAATTTAGTCAAACGAAGAATTTCTTCTGGACGGATATTACCTGCCCACACATTGGCATAGGCAAGGAAGAAACGTTGTTCGGGTGTAAAACCGTTTTCATCTTTCAGAGGAGTCTGGGCAGTTGCATTCTTAAATGCCTGGAAAGACACCTGCAATCCACCATGGTCGGCGATATTCTCACCCAATGTAAGTTGACCGTTGGCATGCACACCCGGAGCAACCTCTATACTGTCAAAGAAATTAACCATCACTTGTGCACGTTCTTCAAAATTTTTGGCATCTTCCTCAGTCCACCAGTCTTTCAGATTACCTTCTTTGTCATACTGCCGCCCCTGGTCGTCAAATCCATGTGTCATCTCATGGCCAATCACTACACCGATAGCACCATAATTGAAAGCATCATCGGCATTCATATCGAAGAAAGGATACTGAAGAATACCCGCCGGGAAACAAATCTCATTGGTAGTCGGATTATAATAGGCATTTACAGTTTGCGGAGTCATCAGCCACTCATCCTTATCCACCGGCTTACCGGCTTTGGCTATCATCTCTGCATGTTCCCACTGGTTGGCACGTTCTATGTTAGCCCAATAGGAATCGTCTTTGATTTCAAGAGAAGAGTAATCTTTCCATTTATCCGGATAACCGATCTTTACATGGAAGGTAGCCAGTTTTTCCAGTGCTTTTTCTTTGGTCGCATCACTCATCCAGGTAAGTTCTTTGATACGTTCACCCAAAGAGGTTTGCAGGTTTTTCACCAGCCCTACCATACGTTCTTTGGCTGCAGCAGGGAAATATTTCTCTACATACATCTGTCCCACTGCCTCACCCAAAGAACCGTCAACCGTACTTACTGCAGATTTCCAACGCGGCTTCATTTCCTTTCTACCAGACATCGTCTTTCCGTAGAAATCAAAATTCTGCGCTATAAAGTCATCGCTCAGGTAACTGGCAGCGCTGTTTATAAGGTTCCATTGCAAATAGGCAATCTGATCTTCCAACGCAACTGTATTAATGATATCATTTACTTCTTTAAGTGAACCTGGCTGACCGATGTTCACCTCTTCCAGATTATTCAATCCAAGAGTAGAAAAGAATACATCCCATGCAAAAGGAGCATATTCCTTCTTCACATCAGCCATCGCCTTCTTGTTATAGTTGGCATGCGGATCACGTAACTCTACCATAGAACGTGCTGATTTGGCCAGACGGGTTTCGATATTCATAACAGCTTTCATTGCTTTCTGCGCAGCAGCTTCATCATAACCAGCCAATTGGAACATCTTAACGATATGCTTCTGATAGGCATCGCGAATCTCTTTGGTCTTATCATCGTTTTCGAGATAATAGTCGCGTTCGCCCATCCCCAGACCGCCCTGATAGGTCTGTACCAGGTTCATTGAACTATTCATGTCATCGGCACTCACGAAAACAACAAAGTAGGGATATATACCGTTTTTCTGCATTTCTGCTATCATCGGATAAACCTCCGATTTGTCTTTCAAAGCAGCTATCTTTTCCAGTTCTGCCTTAATAGGAGTAGCACCTTCACGATTCAGTTTTACACTGTCCATAGCGATGTTGTAAAGGTCACCTACTTTCTGAGCGATACTACCCGCTTCATGCTGAGTAGACGCCAGCTCCTCAATAACTTCACGAAGTTGCTTACGGTTGTTCTCAGCAAGCATATCAAATGAGCCAAAACGTGAATACTCGTCTGTAAGCGGATGATTTTTCATCCAACCGCCGCAGGCATACTGATAAAAGTCGGTTCCCGGAAGAGCCATTGTGTCAAGGTTGGCAAGATCTATGCCGGACGTAAGGGCGGCCTGTTGCTTGCTGCTGTTGCATCCTGTAGTCATCATGCAGATTGCAAGAATTGGTAAATACTTTACTCTCATATTATATATAATGTTATAATGTTATAGGGTGGTTATAGAGTTATAAAGGTGGTAAGGGTCGGAATTGTAGGATGGGCAGTAATTATAATATCGTTTATATCATCATCTTATTATAATTCTACTACTTTATACCCCTTTAACTTACAACTTTATAGCTCTCCTCACTACCCGCCGGTAGTTCTCTCCAGTTCCATCGAAACTTTCTCCCACTCTTCCACCGTACGGTCAAGTTGTTGTTTAAGTTTCTGATGTTGTTCATAAAGAGCCATATTTGCAGCCCCTTCCGGTGTAGCCATCCTCTCTTCAAGAATGGCAATGGCAGATTCCGTCTGTTCTATCGCCTCTTCACAATCGGCCACTTGGCGTTCGAGCTTCTTTATCTTTTTATTCAGTTCCTTCTGGGCCTCATAAGAGAGTTTATTGTCCGAAGGTGATTCTTCTTCGGAAATGCTATCTCCTTTTACGCCGGTAGGCGACGTTGAAAGTGCCGGCCCCTTTTGCAGCTCATTCAGGCTTTCCATCTTTTTCTTCTGCAGGAAGTCGTAAATGCCTCCGATATGCTCTTTTACAAGGCCACCTCCAAACTCATAAACTTTAGTTGCCAGTCCATCCAAAAAGTCGCGGTCATGGCTGACGAGTATCACCGTACCGTCAAACTCACGAATCGCTTCTTTCAACACATCCTTTGAACGCATATCCAGGTGGTTCGTCGGCTCATCGAGGATCAGGAAGTTCACCGGTTCAAGCAGTAGCTTGATCATGGCAAGACGCGTACGTTCACCACCCGAAAGCACTTTCACCTTCTTGTCCGAAGCTTCGCCGCCAAACATAAAGGCGCCGAGAATATCGCGGATTTTAAGACGAATATCTCCGGTTGCCACACGGTCTATCGTATCGAATACCGTCAGATTCTCATCCAGCATCTGTGCCTGGTTCTGAGCAAAATAACCGATCTGCACATTATGTCCGATGGTGAGTTTGCCTTCATAATCGGTAATTGCTCCCATAATACACTTTACCAGGGTAGATTTTCCTTCACCATTCTTTCCTACAAACGCAACCTTCTCCCCCCGATTGATGGTGAGGTTGACATCATGAAAAACAACATGAGCACCGTATGCTTTCCTGACATCCTCACAGATAACGGGATAATTACCACTACGGCTGGAGCAAACAAATTTGAGACGAAGGGCAGAATTATCTTCCTCATCTACCTCAATGCGCTCTATTTTCTCCAGTTGCTTGATGCGACTCTGTACCTGCACGGCTTTAGTCGCTTTATAGCGGAAACGTTCGATAAAATCTTCAGTGTCCTGTATCTGTTTCTGTTGATTCTCATAGGCACGGAGCTGCTGTTCACGGCGTTCTTTACGCAATACGACAAACTCGTCGTATTTCACTTTATAATCGTAGATCTGTCCGCAGGTGATCTCAATGGTACGGGTAGTGACATTATTGAGGAAAGCCCGGTCATGGCTGACCAGCACTACGGCATTGGCACGCGTAGACAGGAAGTTTTCCAGCCATTGGATACTCTCGATATCAAGGTGGTTGGTTGGCTCATCCAATAGCAGTACATCCGGACGACGAAGCAGAAGTTTGGCCAGCTCGATACGCATACGCCAACCTCCGGAAAACTCGGATGTGAAACGGTCAAAATCCTCCCGACAGAAACCAAGTCCCAACAGTGTACGCTCTATCTCGGCACGAAAGTTCGTTCCGCCCATCATCAGAAAGCGGTCATTCTCATGCGTAAACCGGTCTATCAGCTTATGATATTCTTCTGATTCATAGTCTGTACGGTCTGCTAATTCCTGATTCATCCGTTCCAGGTCTGCCTGCAACTGAAAAATATGTTCAAAAGCCTGTTCGGCTTCTTCCATTACAGTATGCTTGTCAGAAAGTATCATCACCTGAGGCAGATAACCTATCGTGACTTCTTTAGGAATAGCAATCACACCCGATGTAGGGCTTTGTAAACCAGCCAGAATTTTAAGCATGGTCGATTTGCCGGCACCGTTCTTACCCACCAGGGCTATACGGTCCTTCTTATTTATAACATAGGACACGTCCGAAAACAAGGGCGTGGCATTAAATTCTACGGTAAGTCCTTCTACTGATATCACTTTGCTAATAAATAATTGATATTGGGCTACAAAGATAGAAAATTATCCCTTAACCAGTAAGGGTTTAGGCCGTAAATTGCTGACATCTGTCAGTTCCACCCAGTAAAACGGTCATCTTCACTCTTTCGGTTCATTTGAGATATCACACTACCACTCCACATCCTCTGGTGTGAAGGGAATTTGCACTCCATTCATCGCCTTTCTATCCAAAGAACTATAACCGGGGATAGCATTGGACGCTGCTGATGAACGGGTATCTCCATTCATCATAGAAGTCCGTCCCGAAATCATACCTACAGCAACATTCAGTAACTTATCATTGTCTTTATCTCCCAAGTCAATATGCCCAAGTATCATCCGGTCATTACCTTCCAACTTCCAATCAGGAATAAAACCATCTTTATATTCAGAATTTCCCTCTGCATTGGATATTTTACAAACAATGGGATGCAGTTCATAATCATACTTATCACTTGTCAACGTAATAGATCCCACATTCTTACCCTCAGTCTGCTCTCCCAGCAAATATACTTTATAGAAAGGACGAAGCCCGTTAATCACAGCTTCGGAAGCGGAAGCCGTTCTATTACCGGTGAGTATAAACAACCGGGGCAGGTTCAGATTTTCATCCGTCTTGTCCAATCGGTAAGTAACCGTTTTATCCTGTTTATCGTTATACTTCAGGTTACAGAATATTTCTCCCAAAGCAGATTTCGGAGCTAGTAATTCGGCCAACAGCTGTGCAGATGTTACTAAACCACCACCATTGTAACGGAGATCAAGAATAAACTCTTCCACTCCCTCTGCCTTAAACTCGGCAAACCGCTGACGGAGCTGTTTGTCATAAGTTGTATCTTTATCGCCATCGGGGCCGGATGTGAAATGATTGTATACCATATACCCCACCTTCTTATTTCCGGTAGACTCATCCTGATAAACCTTTGTCAGTAAAACCGGATTGTCTTCTATCAGGGCCGGAACCAGTTCCATAGAATGTGTCACAAAATTATTCCAACTATCCGAAACTGCCAGAACAACCGTTTTACTGCCCAACAGATCATATATATTACTATTATTAGTCCCCGTTCCGTTTATCTTATGTATCCAGTCACCACGTTTCAATCCCTTTTTCTCTGCCGGAGAACCAGGCAATACATAAAGTACATTGGCCGCAAACTTTGTGCCTGTATTGTCTAATTGCCAGTTCTGAAACTCAAAGCCCAAAGCAGGTTCCCCGCCCATATACGACCGTGTCGTTGTGGAAGTGGTTTTCTTTTTTATCGTAGAATAGTAATAATGTCCGCCAGACACCTGCGGATTATTCTTCCCATCTTCTTTTGACAAAAGAGAACGAAAGAATGTTTCCGGCTCAGCATTAAAATTCAGCTGCTTTTTATCGGGGATATCACTATACCAAAGATACCAGCTACGCATAGTGGCATCGATCCATTGATTGATAGCTTTATCGCTTTTATCATCATCCTTTTCACAAGAAGAGAAAGCGCACAGGAGTCCCAGCAACAGACACACCTGGCAATATGCGGAAAACTTAATCATAACTACCTTTCTTTTAGTTTGGAATATACAAGGGGCAAAGGTACAAAAAAAGGGAAAAGCTACTGCTCTCCCCTTTCCTATTTCTGTTATTTTCTGTTGATTAGAATAGTTTTGCAGGATATTCGCCGGCATCTACCAAAGCCTGAATTTTGTCTACAACACCCTGACGATCGTCAGCATATGTCACACCAAACCATTTACTAGTGGTATCCAATACTTTCACGCGTGCAGTTCCATCGTTAATCAGCTTATTCACCATTAATGGAATAAAGTATTCCGACTTCAGGTTACTCATATTCTCTTTGAGGAAATCTTTAAAGAACTCTTCAGAATATTCAAAATAATCGGGAGTGAAACCCCACATGTTCATAGAAACCGGAGTATTGTCAGCAATCGTTTGCATCACACCGTTTTCATCTTTGAAAGATACTTTGCCATCTATGCGCTCGATAGCAGTACGTTCAACTACCGTAGTCAGGTAACCGTCTGCATTTGTCTCGCATACACCACGAGCAACAGAACCACTTTCGCTCAACGTATTACCTACACGATAGCCTACCATGCAGTAGTCATCTTTCTTTCCGCCCATCTCGCTCAGTGCAGCACCCAGTACAGCAAAGCTGTCACGACCGTAGAAGTCGTCAGCATTGATAACAGCAAATGGCTCCTTGATCACATCTTTACCCATCAGTACGGCATGGTTTGTTCCCCATGGTTTCACACGATCGGCAGGGCAAGTAAAGCCCTCGGGCAGATTATCCAGTGCCTGGAATACCAGCTCTACCGGAATATGGTTCTCATATTTACTCAGAATTTTATCGCGGAAGTCTTTCTCGAAATCTTTGCGGATGACGAAAACAACCTTGCCAAATCCACCACGAATAGCATCGTAGATAGAATAATCCATAATAGTTTCGCCGTTAGGACCCAGTCCGTCAAGTTGTTTCAATCCCCCATAGCGGCTACCCATACCGGCAGCGAGTACAAATAAAGTTGGTTTCATAACTGTGTAATATTAAAGGTTAGTAATGTCAATGTTGTGATAACGGTGCAAATGTACAACTTTTTTAGTTGAAAGTTGAAAATTGAAAGCTTATTTAGTTGACAATTGACAGTTGACTGCGCTATCACGCTGCACAGTACTTCTCCCCTCTCCATTCTCCCCTCTCCCTTCTAAAACGGGTATCCGATAGCAAAGTGTAACCCCAACTGTTTCCAAAATGCACCTCTGACATTGTAATATCCGGATTTCCCTGTATCATACGGATCATGTAAAGGAACTCCGCAATCAAGGCGGAAGATCAGAAAATCAAGATCATAACGCAATCCGGCACCTGTGCCAAGAGCTACCTGCTTCGGAAATGTTTTGAGACGAAGCTGTGCATCGGGACGCTCAGGGTCATAACGCATCAGCCACACATTTCCGGCATCCAAAAATACAGCACCATGCAGGTCTTTATAAATACGAAAGCGGTATTCGATATTTGCTTCGAGACGTATATCGCCGGTCTGGTCAAGATAAGAGAACTCACTCTTCTCGGGATGATACCCACCGGGGCCAATGCTACGTACGGTAAAGGCACGAATACTATTGGCACCACCCACATAGAACTGTTCATTATAAGGAGCTACTGTCGAGTTACCATAAGTCCAAAGAACACCTCCGGCTATACGGGCAGCAATGGCATTATTACGATCTAACTTCCAGAGATAACGATAATCTGTATTCAGTTTAAGGAACTGGGCAAACGGTGCACCCAGCAATTTCTTATTCTTCTCACTAAACGGCTGCCCGAATATACGATAAATACCAGAGGTTATATTACCAGCAGAAGTAAAAGTAGTCTGCCACCAGACAGGGTTGCGTACACTGCGAACCGAAGAGTTATCATATGTGTAGGTGTACTCCATAGCCGGAACAAACTGATCCTGCAAACTAAGTAATAACGCCTTGTTCTTTTCTGCAACTTCCTCAAAGGCTTCTGTACGATGTTGCAGCACGTTAAACGTCAGGCGGAAAGGAGTCAGCGAATGTCGGCTGGTAGGAGTCGGTTGAAAATCATACGTTGCGTTTCCACCAAAAGAAAGTAACTTATAATACTTTGCACGGTTCATCTGATCGGCATACAACTTAAAAGTAGTAGAAGCAGGGAAATCATACTCCCGTCCTCCAAAGCGAGGGAACACTACACGTGGAAACATAAGGGAAGTTGAAGCTCCTATCTCCCAACTGTTCAATAAAGAAGAGCCTTTCCCCCCTCCGGTTTGCCATTCATAAGCGCCTTTCAATTTCACATTCCAGGTTTCACCACCACCAAACACATTGTTACGGGTGACGGAAAAAGAAGCTCCCGGCCCTGTCTGATCATTACTTTTTGTAGTAACATTCAATTCCAGTTCCGCATCCAGTGGTTTGTCAAACGTAGCTTGCAGACTAACATCAAGTGTATCACAAGCCGCCGTTGTATCTCGAGGTACATATTGCATATCCATGTAGCGGAAAATTCCCAACTGTGCCAGTTTCTCTTGCACACGTTGTTGGCGATACTGACTGTAAAGACGGCTACGCTGCGAATTGCGCAAAGAGTCATTCTTCACATAAGCCTGATAATTCAGCCATCGGTAAAGCATATTGGGACGCACCTGCATCTTCTTATAATAATGTATCTTCATACCCCGGTAATCCATACTGTCATTCGGTTGCTCCCCGTTTTTACCTATCAGATAAACGGTTTTGTTTCCTACATAATACTGACGCTGTGCAGCTACAGGCAAACCCGGTACAGGGCTAAGCCGCAAACTAACATGTCCACCGGGTACAAGCGTAGTATCTGCCTGATAAGTCATATAGTCAGGACGAAAATAGAAATATCCCAGATTACGTAACAAAGTACTGATACGATTGCGCTCTTCATCCAAATCACTTACATTAAACTGCTCGCCCGGAGTAAGTAATGAACGGCGGCGCCCCCGCTCCATAATACGAAGGGTTTGCGGTGTAAAGCGACTATAATATACTGTATCAATAAAATAAGGATCACGCATCTCCACAGTATATTCCACTCTTGCTTTAAGGCTATCCTTCGGATTGACAATGGTTTGTTGCGTCACTTTCCCATTGAAATAGCCATAATCATGCAGTAAATTGGTAGCTACCTTGACGCGAATTTCCGGATTTACAGTAGAAATAAACACTGGTTTTGCAGCAAAACGATTGAATATCCATTTACCGAAACCTTTCTCGTACTTCACAAAGTCATTATATACCCACATACCGAAGGGGATAGGCAGAATACCAAATAACTTCGTTGACGGACTTTTATCCAATGCAGCCGTAACCTCACTGATAGCCGTCTCACCCACAGGAGTGGCAGAAGCATCCTTAAAAATATTTTTATTTCCCGTGTACAGCACTTCACCTTCGGGCAAATGTTTTGTAGTGGAACAGCTGAATAATGTGCCAATAAGAAAATACGCCAATATGCCAATAAAAAATAGGGATATTCCTCGTTTGCGGGTTATTCTTACTATTTTCATTTCTTCTTCTTTTTAAAAATAAACAATTCACTCAGACGATCCATCTTCTTACGAAGTACAAGGCCAATACCGGTCTCAGTTATCTCACCTTCAAAAACACTTTCATAGTTCTTGTTGTGGAACAGGCGGATATAACGTGTCCCCGATTGATCCAGACGATACTCCAGAGAGATGTTGTCAATAAACGATTCTACATCATTGGTAGCATTGGCTCCGGTAGAAACTTTACCTCCCAACACAATCTGGAAACGGTCATTAAAGAGGCGCTGTGAGTAACGGAAACTATAATCCGTCCGCTTACCACCGGCATCCGAATCATCATGGTCTTCGACACCAAACGACAGACTGGCATTCTTCATATTTCCGGTAAGAGCATTAATCTGACTGGCAAGTACCGAGTTCAGGGCAGCTCCCATATTCAGGTTCATGCCACCGCCACTACCCGAATCGGCAAGGAATATACCTGTAGCCAACATTGCCACGGCCTGTTTGCTACGTTCGTCCGGTCCCATTCCCGCCAATTGATTTTGTACCGAAGCATCATCGGGTGCATCTATTTCAAAGGCTAATGAAAGATTGTCAAGGCGATTCTTTACAACAATAGAAATATCAAAGTTCACCATTCGCGATGTTCCATCCTCCTGCGACACAGAAGCCCGCATACGTTCCGTAGCCCGGAAATTCAGCAAAGGATCCATCGGATTACCCGTCCAGTCCACATAACTGCCGTTCTGTATCTGGAACTCTTTCAACGGAATAACCGGAAGAGCATATTTCATCATACCTCCGGAAAGGGTATAGCGCCCGGTAAGGGTAAGATCTCCCTGTGGCGTATATTGCAAAGACAAATCACCTCCACCTTCAAGCTCAACACGGCTGCTACGGTCTGCACTTAAATCGGCCTTCAAACGGACAGCCGGATCTATGTGTACAGTCATTATCATATCCAGCCCGCCCAGAGAAAGGGTCGGTACTTCTTCTTTATTTAAAGAAGTGGTATCTGCAAACGAAGTGAAAGTCACCAGATCACTCAGCCGGTCCTGTACTGTGAGTGGAGAGTCAGTAAGTACATAGGTAACATCCGTATTGCCCAGCAAATTCACATTACCACGCATCATAAGTGCCTCCAACGGACCACGTACCGTAGCATCAAAGTCAACAAACACCTTACCATAGACCATACTTTCCTTCGTCCGTTTGGCATTGAGCAATGTATAGTTCTCAGCAAACAGTTTCAGGTTTGCCATCGGACGGCTCATATCGCGAAAGTCTACATAACCGTCAATACTGAACGGATTCTTGCTGGTAGTATAAATAGCAAATTTATCAAATACGATGCGATTATTCTGTACTTGTATCGGACGGTTATCAAATGTAAACCGGGCATCTGCCTGGCGTGCATAAACAGAAACACTATCCAGTGATAATCCACCATTTATCAATGGAGTATCAGTATATCCCGTAATATGCAAATCACCATCCATATCACCGGAAAGAGTTACCATCTGATCGGGTACAAACACATTGGCAATAGTAAGCGGAAAGTGCTCAAGTGTGGAGTTTACCACAATACTGTCTTTCCCGGAAATGGTAGGATACAATGCTCCGTCAGCAACCATAATCTCCGTACCTTCATGTGTCAGGTACGTATTAACATACTGCTTGCCAGCCTCACCCGGAAGCCAGGTAGCCCCCAAAGAAACATCGCCAATACGTTGACGCTCGTAAGTCAGTTCATCAATACTGGCCTCAGCAGAGAGCTCCAGTGAGTGTTCCGTTTGTATGTAGTGGGCCTCGGCAGAAAGTAACCCGGTAATTTCGGGCATATACGGCAAGATACTGAATAGTTCATCCAGCCGGATACGACGCAACTCGACATCCATATTCTGTAACGAAACAGTATCACTTGGCAAAGACTGCATCCGGATCCCCATTCCTTCACTATCCTGCATATCCACATTAGCATAAACACGCATATTATTATGTAGATAAATCCAGTTGTGACGCTCCTCAAAGCGAAACTTATGGAAAGCAATAATAGGCTCCTCCGGTATCAGGGTCAGGGCAATTCCGTTCCCTTTACCACGACCGCCATAAAGAGGCTTGGCATTGACTCCGAAAAGCAGTCCGGTTTTTCCTTTATCATTAATATATTGTGCGGTCAACTCGGCATCCTTGTCACGTATTTCTCCTGTAAGAATCGATTTAAAAGAGATTTGCGGATTCTTCGGTCCATTGATTACCCCGCCATACAAATTAATATGGCTTGTATCTTGCTTCAAAGTCAGAAATATAGTATCAAGTTGCAAGGTATCTATCTTGAGTGCATGAAGAGAAGCCTTACCATTAATTCCCCAATCGGGTGCACAGCCTATTTTGACAGAAGCATCCTGATACGATATTTTTTGTGTGGCAAGATACCATGCCATCGGATTGTTGCGTCCTGCCGAGAAAGAAAAGATTGCGGTAGGCAATGCTTTACGCAACTCTGCATGATCCAGTTCTTTATTATCCAGTTGCCTCATCAGTATATCTGCAAAATGAGTAGACTGGCGAATCAAAGGTTCTAATCCGGCATGAGCACTAAGGTTCAGTTTCAAGTCACCGGAAGTAAGATGAGTAAACACACGTTCCTTGCGAACTTCTCCGGTAAACTGAAAAGCCAACATTTTTTCCGGATCTTTCCCCAAACTGATACCTAATAGTTTTTCAGTATCGAGAGAAGTAACATCCAACTCTACTTTTCCATCCGGATAACGATGGGCTAAATGATATTCCGCATCGGCTTTCATCTTCAGCAGAGCATTGTCACTGGTCAGTTGCGCCGTAGCAACAGCGTTCTTAAGAGCTCCTGAAAGCTCAACACCTGAAATCTTATAATCGGCATAATGTAATTTATCTACAGATGCATTGACTGTAGCAACAGACCGATAAGAAGTAAAGTCCAGTCCACGTCCGCGGGCAGAGAGAGAGGTGGTCAGTTCATAGATAGAATCATGCGGAAGAAAATGATTCACCTGCAGATCTTCAATTTTCAAATCAGCACTGTATACTTCGGTATTTGTATTAAGATTGGCAGTAAGATTCAACCTACCTTCTTTTTCTTTCAGCTGCAAACGAGCATCATACTTAGATCCCTCCATCCCCAGACGAGCATTGAGCAACATACTATCCGGAATAGCCAGAGGCGCTCCGGGTTTCATATCTGCCAACGCTGTCAGGAAGTTTAGGTTTCCGGTTCGCATCTTCAGATCAATAGCAGCAGAGCGAGTGACACTATCCATCAGGTTATATAGTTCTCCGCCACCATCCAGTGAAAAAGCACCGGGCAAATCAATCTTAAAGCGGGAAATTTGCATTGATTTCAGGTTTCCTTCTGTACCCGCCTGAACAACAAGCGGACGGAAGGGATAAGCCTCTTTAAACGCATCGGGTAATCCGCCGGCAAACAAAAGTACATCCTGTTTGCCTATAATAGCATTGAAACGAGCTGTCAAACGCCCTGTAGTAGGAATATTTACCAATTCCCAATACGTCTGAGCAGTTAGATTCATTTCTGAATGGGGAGTGAGCAAACGGAAATAAGGTACACGAATCAACGTACTATCAGCAAAAACACGTCCTGTGAGAGAAGTGACACTAAGTCCCGAACGCTCATTCATAGAGAATTCACGAATGACTGCGTTCATATTACGCCCCCGGTAGAGAACAGAATCGATGCCGATACGAATATCACGCAAAGCGATATGCGAAGGATCAAACCCATCGGCAGGCAAGGTACTCCCTGTATCATAATTGACCGAAGCTCCTGTCAGCAAAAAAGACCGCAAACCATAAAACTGCTGTTTAAGGTCAGCAGACACATCATTGACACTCGCCTCATCTACATGAGCAGCCATACACATAGAATCAGCAGGAAGTTGCATACTGAAAGAGACATTTTTCAGATTAAGTGCATGAAGGTTTACTTTCCAGTTGACAGGTGCCGAAGCTGTGTCCGTTTTTTCCGTAGTAGTGGTATCTGTGAGAATAAGTCCAATATGAGTATCTGAAAGCTCTGCACGATTTATAACAGCTGCCTCGTTAGTAAGGTCTACACCATGGCTTTCGAGGAAGAAACGTCCCAGTACACCACGAATCTGCATACCTTCTATCAGGTTAGCCGAATTGACAGCTACACGCTGAATTGTAATATCATCCACCTCTATTTTCCCTTTAAACAAGGGCATAGCCTGTACATGTACATTGAGACTGGCCAATGTGAGTAAAGTGTCCGGAGTCTGTATGACTTCTACATCCCGTACCAACAGGTTTAACGGGAAACGAAGATCAATACGTCCGACATTAATTTGCATGCCGGTAGCCTGAGATGCATATGCAGTAGCCTGCTTCCGTAGAAAATTCTGTACGGGAGGCACATAAAGCAGTATCATTAGTACTACAAAAAGTAGTATAGGAGTGAGTAGAATCCAACTCACCCATTTTATCCATTTTCGTTTCATCAAGCGTGTTTCAATACTTTAAAGAGATACAAAGTAAACAAATAAATCCGTGAAAAAGATTTAGGAGTTTAATAAATACTTCCTTGCCTCCTCTACAACTAACCATAGCAAAGGCAATACAGCCTCTGTTTTTTGTTTCACTTCATCAGAAATGTCCTCATCGCGACGAGCTTCCAGCCAAGACAGTAACGGCACTATATTTCCTGCGCCTATCAAAGTCAGTAACGGAAGCAATTTGTGCGACATACCAGCAATACCAGCCATATCTTCATCCTCCAATGCCTTCTTCATCCGGCCAATATTTTTCTCGGTTTCTTCTATAAAGGAAGAAATAATAGAACGTGTAGCCTCCGGTTCGTATTCAGAAAAGGCGGCAAGAGCTTTGAAATTCAGAGAATTGACAGTTAGAGAATTGACAGTTGACAATTGACAATTGACAGTGGGCTGCGCTACTGTACTCCATACTAATGGCTTCTCCTTCACTGTCAATTGTCCACTGTCAACTCTCAACTGTCCACTCTCAACTGTCAACTGTCCACTGTCAACTGTCAACTGTCCACTGTCAACTGTCAATTGTCCACTGTCAATTGTCAATTGAATAAGCTCTTTCACCGTAAATGGTTTATGCAGACAACCGGCAAAGCCATGTTCCAGAAACTCGGCTTCATTCATATCGCTACGGGCTGTAACCGCTATAATCGGAATTGTTTTTGCCTGGGGGATATTGGAAGCACGAAGTAACTTCAACAGATCAAAACCATTAATTGCGGGCATCTGGACATCTGTAAGTAATACATCAAAATGATTCTCACGAAGTTGCTCTGTTAACTCGTCAAGTTGCTCACAACAAGTAGCATGAATACCCTGCTGCTCAAGCATGGCAGCAGTGAGTGTCAACTGTATTTTATCATCATCGATAAGCAGAATCTTTGTTGCAGGAACCAGAAGTTGTGGTCCTTCATCCTCTTCGGCAACAGGAACAGTATCAGTCTTATTTATTGCAGTTTGTTTTTTATCCTTATCGTCTGCTATGGCTTTACCTACGGGGAATAATGGCAGAATCACTGTAAATGTGCTCCCTTCACCTACTACACTCCGTACATCAATTGTGCCTTCAAGCAAAGTAACCAGTTTGTGCACAATAGAAAGCCCAAGTCCAAAACCTTCTTCACCTTGTGCACCGGGCAGTCGGGTAAACTCCTGAAAAATACGTTCCCGGTCTTTGGCTGCCATCCCCTTACCGGTATCCGTTACATCAATGTGCAAACGAGAGGAAGAATAGCTTACTGAGAGCGTAATCTCTCCTTTGGAAGTAAACTTCACAGCATTGGAAAGCAGGTTGTTCACAATCTGACGAATGCGAAGCGGATCACTGATAAAACGGTCATCAAGTTCCGAAGCGATATTAGAATGTAGCACAAGACCTTTGGCTACAGTAAGAGGTTCAAAGCTAATACGAATTTCTTCAAAAAGCTGTGAGGGATTGAAAGTAACACGATTGACTTCCGCTTTATTCAAGTCGAGACGATGGAAATCGAGCAAGTCACTGACCAGTTTCAACAGATGCTGTGAAGAACTCTTCATATTATCCAGATAGAAACGCTGACGTTCATCTTCCGTAAGACGAACCAGCAAATCGGTATAACCTATGATAGATCCAAGAGGTGCTTTAAAATCGTGAGTAATAGCAAGCATTAATTTTTCACGGGCCTCCAGCAGATCTTCAGCACGACGGTTCGCGTCTTCCAACTCTGCCCGATAACGATTACTACGAGTAATATCTCTCCAGATCAATATAAGAAAAAAGGCAGAAAGCAACACGGCACCTACAGCAATCCCTCCAATAGTACGGGCAGAACGTTGACGTATATCCTGTTCCTTCTGCGCATTGAGTTGTGCGCGTAACACAACATTCTGTTCATACTCTTTCACCAGACTATCAATACGGGCCGTCAGTTGTGTATCGAGGCGGCGGAATTGCACATTTCTCCGCCGGATAGTGGTTTTCTTCTTTGCCCGCTTCTGCTCGCTGGCGGTACGAATCTTCTGATGTAATGAATCGGCAGGATTGTAAGCTTCAAGAATCGTATCGGTAGCAAACTCTTGTGAGGTGTTTACCAATACGGCAGTATCTTGTTTGGAGGGAACGAAAGCCTCGGCCAGCCTCTTAAAAAAACCCTTCTTCTTAGGTTTGGTAATAAGAGAATCACGGGTGGTAATTACGCGATGTTGCACACGTTGTTGAGTGACAACCGAATCCTGTTCAGCTATAATTTCTTCAATCTCTCTGGCGGACAGAAGACTATCATTAGCCTCACTCAACACACGAAGCATCCGGATCGTATTCTGATCTTTTTCACGTAACAGCACCAACAGACTATCCGTCATTAGACTTTGTTGATCGTCTGAAGCCGAAAGGGTCTCCATCTCCCGGTGAACAAACACAAGAGAAAAGAGTAATATTGCCAGCAGAAGAGAGTATCCAATGGCAATCTTTACTTTGGTAAAACGCGAAGGAGTCATATTAAATAATTATTTAATGTGCCAATATCCCAATGTGCCAATTGGCTGCGCTATGATACCACATGGTAATTGGCACATTGGCGTATTGGCATATTATTTCGTTTTGTAGTAGAATCGCCACCACAGCATAATACCCGCACTGGTCAATCCAAAAGGAAAAGCCATCCACACCCCGGTAATACCCCAGTTAAGAACGAATCCACAGAAATAACCTACTGGCAAAGATATCATAAAATAGGCAATAAATGCTATGAGCATCATCGGTTTCACATCCGAAATACCACGCAAAGCATTGGCAAAGTTTATTTGCATGCCATCACCAAGCTGATAAACAAGCATCGGGATGATCAGCATTACAACCATAGCAGATACCTCCTCATTGTCTGTGAACCATCCTCCCAGATAATTGCGGCATAAAAACACAATGCCGCCCAGTACCACCGCCATTGCCATAATCAACTGAAAACCGGCATAAGCAGAACGGCGCACATTAACAATATCATCCTGTCCTTTAAAATTGCTGACACGTACCGCAACAGCAGCTCCCATGCCATAGAACATCATAAACGTAAACTGAGAAATAGCACACATTATCTGGTGTGAAGCCAGTGCAATGGTACCCAGCCAGCCTATCATCACAGCACTCAAACTAAAAGAAGCTGTTTCCATTCCCATTTGGAAAGCAACAGGCCACCCTAAGGCATTGAGGCGGATAAACATTTGCCGTGACCATCCTAAACGGAAAAATCCTACTTTATAACGCAGGAAACGACGGCTATTGAAAAATATCACAGTAAATACAATCACCATGACAATGCGGGAAAACAAAGTACTAATACCTGCACCCAGCAATCCTAATTCCGGAAAACCGATCTTACCGTTAATCAGGATATAGTTCCCGATAATATTCAGAACATTACCACCCAACAATATCCACATCGCAGTTTTAGTATCGGTAATACCATCTGTAAACTGCTTAAAGCCATTGAAAAGCAATACAAATACAAGGGAAATGAGCAATACTATGTAATAAGGCTTAATCAGTGGAAGCAATTCGTCAGGCTGTCCTAACCGTTCTATATTCAAAAACAAAATCCCCATTATCAGTGTCAGCAACAAACCAACAAGCAGATTTGCCAGCAGGCTACAGCGCAAAGCCTGACCAACAGGTGCAAATTTCTTATTTCCATATAAACTTCCCACAATGGGGGTCAATCCATAGGAAAAACCTGTACTGAAAATAATAGCCAGGTTAAATACATTATTTACAAAGGAGGCAGCTCCCAGTTCACTGGTGCTATGATGCCCGATCATCAGCGTGTCAGCAAATCCAAGGATAATGACTCCCACCTGTCCGATAACGATGGGTAATCCCAGGAGGAACAACGCTTTGTAATGCCCCTTGTAGGTTTCATAGAAGTTTCTTAATCTCATGAAAGTAGTGATTAGTGATCAACAATAAGTAATGAGTAGTTAGTGATGAGTGATAAGTGAGTAGAAAAAAGTATGGATATTAAAGGCTACAACCTATAGCGCAGCCCGCTAATCACCCATCACTACTCACTTATCACTAACTCACTAATCACTACTCACTCTTTTATAATACAATACCACTCCGTTAGTCTTGTCAAAAGCTGCTTGTGCTACAGTTTGCAATTGCCCGGCAGTTACAGCCCGATAACGTTCTACCTCTCTTTCCATATCTTCAGCCTCTCCATTCAGCTCGAACCAGGCAAGATTAGTAGCTACATTCAGATAATTGATATTACCAAATATCTGAGTAGACTCAAATTTATTTTTTACTTTTTCCAGCTCTTGTGCAGCGATTGCTTCATTCTGCAGTATCTTTAACTCTTCACGCACCGCAGCTTCCGCCTCTTCCAGTGACACACCCGCTGAAGGTTTACCGGATATATGAAACAATCCGGCATCTATCGAGCCCGAAATAGATGCGTCAATACTGGAAAACAGCTGCTTCTCCTGTACCAGATGTTGATTCAGACGACTGGAACGTCCATTGCTCAGAATATCTGACAAGATGTCAAATGCATAATAGTCAGGATGAGCACGTTCACACATATGAAATGCCATAAAGAGTGCATCAAGAGGAACATTGCGTTCTACCGTTAAACGCCGCTCTTCTGTTTGTACAGGTTCCTGCGGCAACCGGCGTATCGGAACATCCCTGCACGGAATAGTTCCAAACCACTTCTCGGTAAGGTCCACTGTCTCTTCAAAGGAGATATTTCCGGTTACAGCAAGTACTGCATTATTGGGCGCATAGAATCGGAAAAAGAAATCTTTCACCTCGCCCAACGTGGCATTAGCGATGTGTGACAATTCTTTACCGATAGTAGGCCATTGATAAGGATGCTCTTTATAAGCAAGCGGACGCAACAGATGCCCCACATCGCCATAAGGCTGATTGAGGCAACGTTGTTTAAATTCCTCCATTACCACTCCCCGCTGAACTTCCAGACTACGTTCATTAAAATCAAGACTCAACATGCGATCGGACTCCAACCAGAAACCTGTTTCTACATTCTGGCGGGGAACGGTAAGATAATAATTAGTGATGTCATTATTTGTCCAGGCATTATTTTCCCCGCCGGCAAGTTGAAGCGGAGCATCATAATCGGGGATATTCACTGAACCACCAAACATAAGATGCTCAAAAAGATGAGCAAACCCTGTATGTTCGGGATGTTCGTCTCTCGCTCCTACATTATATAATATATTAAGAGCTACCATCTGGGTACTATCATCCTGTGAGTGCACCAGCCTCAGCCCATTGGCTAAAATATGCCTGTTTATCTTTAACATCTTAATCTAATACAGATACTTTAATAATTTTCACATCATCTTCCGGACGGTCACTACGGTCAGTCTTCACATTCTGTATCTTGTCTACAATATCCATACCGTCAACGACCTCACCAAACACTGTGTATTCACCATCCAGATGAGGAGTGCCACCTACAGTAGTATAAGCTTCTATCTGTTCTTTAGTAAAATGAAATTCCGGCTGCTTAGCTGCTTCTTCCTGGGCCTGTGCAAACAATTTTTCCTGCAAATCGTACAATCCATCCTCATCATTGGCTTTACGCATCTTATAAATTTCCTTCATATGTTTCTGCGCCAACCCATTAAAAATATTAGTCAGTTTGTTTTCGTTCATCTGCTGCTCCATACCCAGTAAAGTAGAATCATTGTATACCTTTCCGGTTACAATATAGAACTGGCAACCGGACGACTCCTTATTCGGATTCACATTGTCTCCCTGACGAGCTGCCGATAAAGCACCTTTTTTATGGAAATATTTCGGATAAACAAACTCAGCAGGAATGGTATATCCAACATCACCGGCACCCAGCATTTTACCCTTCGGAGCATTCTTGGAATCCGGATCACCGGCCTGCACCATAAAATCTTTTATCACACGGTGGAACAGTGTACCGTTGTACATACCTTCTTTAGCCAGTTTAATAAAATTATCTCTGTGCTTCGGAGTTTCATTGTAAAGTTTCACTTTAATATCTCCAAGCGAAGTTTCAATCTTCAACATTGTTTCTTTCTGATTTTCCATATCTACATTTTTCTTTTGACCTGGTTTACAAGAAGCTACAGCTCCACAAACCAATATTGTTAATAGTATCAATAAATTCCTTTTCATAACGCTTTCAATTAATTTAAGTTTGCAAATATACGATTTTCGTCTAAAACCTCTTACCTTTGTAACTCACAAAATGGCTAAAGATAATATCATGAAATCCATATTAATAGTTGAAGATGATATAACCTTCGGCATGATGCTGAAAACCTGGTTAGGGAAAAAAGGATTTGAGGTGAACTCGGCAAGTAACATTGCCCGGGCAAAGAAATGTATCGAAGCACAAATGCCCGACTTAATTCTCTCCGATCTCCGCCTGCCCGATCATGACGGTATCCATTTATTAAAATGGATGAATGAACAGCATATGGATATCCCGTTGATTATCATGACCGGATATGCAGATATACAGTCGGCAGTCCAGGCCATCAAACTGGGTGCACGGGACTATATAGCCAAACCGGTGAATCCGGAAGAACTTCTCAAAAAAATGTCCGAAGCCTTACAAGGCAAAGAAAATGGGAAACCTTTATCCGCCAAAAGCCAACACTCAGTTACCCCTGACCCAAAACATGCTTATCTGGAAGGTGAAAGTGATGCCGCCAAGCAATTATATAATTATGTGGGGCTGGTAGCACCAACCAATATGTCTGTTCTTATTAATGGTGCCAGTGGAACAGGAAAAGAGTATATAGCCCATCGTATCCATCAACTCAGTAAACGAGCTGATAAACCTTTTATAGCCATCGACTGCGGTTCCATTCCCAAAGAACTGGCAGCTTCGGAGTTTTTTGGTCACATAAAAGGTTCTTTTACCGGTGCACTAACAGACAAGACCGGTGCTTTCGTAGCCGCCAATGGTGGTACTATTTTCCTTGATGAGATAGGCAATCTCAGCTACGAGGTACAGATACAGTTACTCCGTGCCCTTCAGGAACGCAAAATACGCCCGCTGGGGTCTACACAAGAAATTACAGTAGACATTCGTCTCGTTTCTGCTACCAATGAGAATCTGGAACTGGCAATAGAAAAAGGAAGTTTCCGCCAGGATCTGTATCATCGTATCAATGAGTTTACGTTACGAATGCCAACTCTTAAAGAACGTGGAGAAGATATTTTATTATTCGCCAATTTCTTCCTCGATCAGGCCAACAGAGAGTTAGACAAACAACTGATCGGATTCGATGCCAAAGCCTCGCGAATGTTACTCGATTATCATTGGCCGGGTAATTTACGGCAAATGAAAAACATTATCAAACGGGCAACTTTACTAGCACAAGGAAGCTTCATTACTCCCGTTGAGTTAGGTACAGATCTGCTTGAAATATCTTCCACTCCGTCTAATATTTCTTTAAAGAATGAAGAAACGGAAAAAGAACATATCCTTGAAGCACTAAGACAGACAGGTAACAACAAAAGTAAAGCGGCACAACTGCTGGATATTGACAGAAAAACGCTCTATAATAAACTCAAACTCTACGGGATCGACTTATAATAAAAAGGTGTGGATTATTTCCACACCTTTCTTCTACACCCCACACACATTTCCACACTTTTCTACACGCTCCAAAAGCAGAATAAGCAAATAAGCATCTATATACAAGGCACTTACAGGAGTACATATTTTTTTTGGCACATCCTTTGAACTTATATAACCGTAAGCGTTCAGTAACAAAGCCCCAACGATACAAATAACTTAAAAATATATAGTCATGAAAAAATCAGTATTAATAGTAGCAATGTTTATGTTTGTTTGTGGTGGTTCAATCTTTGCAATGGCTCAGGATCCTGTTAAGACTCAGCCTGCAACTGAAAAAACAGAAAGCACAGAGGAAACAACAACTTCTGAGCCTGCAAAGGAAGAACCCAAAGCTGAAGAGCCTAAAACAGATGTACCTGCCGCAGAAGCTCCGGCACAGGACGCTCCGACAACAGAAACTCCTGCTGCTGAATAAGATATAAAACCTAACCAACCTTAACACGAGAGAATTGAAATCAATTAAAAGATTACTTCTTTAAAGCAAAGAAATTATGAAAAAGTTAGTATTAGTAGTAGCAATGTTTATGTTTGTTTGTGGTGGTTCAGCCTTTGCATTGGCTCAAGATCCTGTTAAAACTCAGCCTGCAACTGAAAAAACAGAAAGCACAGAGGAAACAACAACTTCTGAGCCTGCAAAGGAAGAACCTAAAGCTGAAGAGCCTAAAGCAGAAGAACCGGCCCAAAATGCTCCGGCTACTGACGCCCCCGCTTCAACAGAAACTCCTGCTCAGTCTGCCGAATAATAGTAAGCACACTACCATAAAAAGCCATCCCTGCTTCGTCTATTCCGGGGATGGCTTTTTTGTATACCCAAAGTATACACTCTTTATACACTAAAGTATACTTGCTTAGGATACTGTATATCATTATTATACACAGCATAAAGCCCTATATCTGCTACAAAAACACCCAGATGTTCTGACAGATAACACCCGGATGTTCTACATCAAAACATCCGGGTGTTTTCAGCAAGAACATGGGGATGTTTTTACTATTAAACCTTTGAATTATCTCTGGTTGAAAGCTATTACTTTACTACCCGAAAGTGTACTGTTAATAATAAGATAAAGGTAGCAATCTATTGAAGGGATTCATACAAACGATTATATCAGAACATCTCAAACCCATTCCACAAACTTCCTGCAGGAACAGGAGCATCCAACTCTATCAATTCCTTAGACACAGGATGTATAAATTGCACATGCCGTGCATGCAGACAAATACTGCCATCGGGATTGGAACGTGGCGAACCATATTTCAAATCCCCCTTTATGGGACACCCCATCTTAGCAAGTTGGCAACGAATCTGATGATGACGCCCGGTTTTGAGATCAACCTCCAGAAGAAAATAATTCTGTGACCGACCTATAAGCCGATAGTGAAGAATCGCCTTCTTACTATTAGGTACTTCTTTATCATAAGCATAACTCTTATTCTGCTTTTCATTGCGCACCAGATAATGAACTAATTCACCTTCCGGTTCCTTCGGAGCGTCTTTCACAATGGCCCAATAAGTTTTCTTCACTTCACTATTTTTGAACATTTCATTCAAACGGGGAAGTGCTTTACTGGTTTTGGCAAAAATAACAAGACCGCTTACGGGGCGGTCCAGCCGGTGAGTAACACCGATGAAGACATTGCCGGGCTTTGCATATTTCTCTTTTAAATACTGTTTTACAGTTTCGGAAAGAGGCGTATCACCCGTTTTATCTCCCTGAACGATCTCGGAAGCGGTCTTATTGACTACTATAATGTGATTGTCTTCGTATATGACGGTCATACCGAAGAATTACATATTCATACCACCATCTACCTGAATCACCTGACCAGATACATAAGCAGACATATCAGAAGCCAGGAATGTAGCAATGTTAGCCACATCTTCGGGTGTACCACCACGACGCAAAGGAATCTTCTTTGCCCATTCTGTCTTTACCTCCTCAGACAAAGCAGCAGTCATGTCTGTAATAATAAAGCCCGGAGCAATGGCATTGGCACGGATACCACGAGAGCCCAATTCCTGTGCAATAGATTTAGCCAAACCAATCATACCTGCTTTTGAAGCAGAATAGTTAGCCTGTCCTGCATTTCCGTGAACACCCACTACAGAAGCCATATTGATAATGCTACCAGCTTTCTGACGCATCATAATCGGTGTACAAGCATGGATAAAGTTGAATGCAGATTTCAAATTGACATTGATAACCATATCCCACTGCTGTTCGCTCATACGCATCATCAAGCCGTCACGTGTAATACCTGCATTATTTACCAGAATATCAATACGTCCAAAATCCTTATGAATATCTGCTACTACTTTTGCAGTATCTTCAAAATTAGCAGCATTTGAAGCATATCCTTTAGCTTTCACGCCCATTGCTTCTATTTCTTTGGCTGTATTTTCTGCATTTTCGTCAATCACAAGATCAGTGAATGCGATATTTGCTCCTTCTGAAGCGAATTTTAAAGCGATAGCCTTACCAATACCACGAGCAGCACCCGTTACAATGGCTGTCTTTCCATCTAATAATCCCATACTAAATTGATTTTAATTAAATTTCTGTTCTATGAAGTGCGCCAAACACAATGTTGGCTACATATTTTTTCCGGGTTTCCATATCCAGATTAGCTCCTATATGCCCACGGATATAAGGGACTTCTATCCCCTTCACACAATAATGCACCAACGAAGCAGTCATGTCAACATCATCGATATGAAAAACTCCTTTATCTTTACCTTCCTGCAATACCCCCTTGAAAAGTACCATCTCCTTTGCATCAAACTTCTTACGCACTTTTTCAACTCTCCATATATCCCGGAAAAAGTTAGCACGCAACGTCCCATTACGATACACCACCTCTTTCACCGCATCCAACCGTGTATAAATCATCTCAATGATTTTCTTGTCAGGTGAAATATTCTTCTCAGCCACACGTTTCATCATATCCGAGAGTATATCCAACTCAGACTCAACGACCGCCAAATAGATTTCGTCCTTACTCTTAAAATAGGTATAGAGGGTTCTCCTGCCTTTTTTTGAAGCGAGGGCAATATCATTCATTGTGGTATTCTCCACTCCCATCTTCGCAAAAAGCTGACGGGCGACGTCTACTAATCTGGCTTTCGTTTTTGATACGGTCATAGGTTATAATTGCACATTGCTGAATAATTTGAGCAAAAGTAATTCTTTTCTTTCTACCCTACAAGAAAAATACGAGATTATTAACATTTGTATATTAATATATGCCAAGAAAAAATCTCTCATATACCTTGTTCATTATCAATACAATAAACGGGTATTGGGATTTTTTTAGAAAAATAATTCAGAAATAATTTGCTTATTCAATCAAAAGCCGTACCTTTGCACTCAGAAAACATCGCGGAGTGGAGCAGTTGGTAGCTCGTTGGGCTCATAACCCAAAGGTCATTCGTTCGAGTCGGATCTCCGCAACAACATACGGAATAATTAATTGTAAATCAATTAGTTATTCCGTTTTTTCGTTTTGTACCGGGACAAAAACGGGACAAAACAAATCTATTTGTAAATCGAGTATTAACGGCTGCATTGTTACGGGAACGAAACAATGTAAAAAAAATGTTGTCTGAACTCAAGAACAATAAGTTATCTTTTGCGGAAATTGAAAAATTCCGTTTGCCTATATATAATAGGAAAGGAAAAGAAAAGTACGTGTACTTCTACGTACTTGATCCGGAATCAGTATTAGCAGGAACACCACGATTACGCCGCATCCGGAAGAAATTCAACCACATTCATAATAAGAAAGACCGGGACGAAGCTGCCTTACGCTTCCGGGACGAAGTTTCTATAAAACTAAAACAAGGTTGGAATCCGCTCATACAAGAGTGCGGGAAAAGAGGTTTTACTCTATATCCCACTGTCTTAGAACGATACACCACCTATTTGAATAAGCTCTTTAAAGATGATGTTATAAAGAAAAAAACAATCGATGATTATAAATGTCGTCTCAAGCACCTAAAAGAATACAATGAAGCACTGCCTGAAAAAATAATCTATGTTTATCAGTTAAACCAAAGCTACATTGAGGGTTTTCTTGAGCACATATATATTGATCGTAATACCACTCCACGCACTCGGAACAACTATTTAAATTGGCTATCTTCGTTTTGTAGTTATTTAAAGTCAAACGGCTACATATCAGAGAATCCGGCAGAAAAAATAACTCCACTTAGAGAGAAGGATAAACAGCGAAAACCACTATCTGAAACAGATATGAAAAGGCTGAACGAATATTTGTCCGAACATGACAAAGATTTCCTTTTAGCCTGCCAGATACATTATTATACTCTCATCCGCCCTAATGAATTAACTTTCGTGCAAATCAATGACATCAGCGTCCGCGACCAGACTCTATTCATAAGTAAAGAGGTTAGTAAAAACCGGAAAGACGCAAAAGTCACTATACCGGCAAAGGTTATCAAAATGATGATCGATCGCGGGATATTTAGCTATCCGGGCGACTACTATCTATTCGGTACAGGATTCAGGCCTAACAAAGAACGTTCCGATAGCCGTATTTTCCGCGAAAAGTGGATAAAAGTACGGGAGAAATTGGAATTCCCTAAAAGTTATCAATTTTATAGCCTTAAAGATACCGGCATAACCGACACTATCGATCGTGTCGGTCTAACCATCGCAAAAGATCAGGCACGTCACTCGTCTGTCGCTACAACAAACAAGTACGTGAGAAAAGAACAACTATTGGCACATCCGGAACTAAAAAATTATGAAGGAAATCTCTAATTCTCAAAAAACAAACAAATACATCACAAAAATATTATGTATTTCTTTAGCATAACAAAAATATTATGTATCTTTGTGATGTCAAAATAAGTAAGTATTAACCATAAAAAAAGAACAATGGAAAATGAGTTAGAAAAAATTGAGCTGCACATTGAAAGACTAAAGGCAGCAATCATGATGACACAACGAAAAGCAAGAGTACTGGAAACAGACATGAGTGACAAAATCGACCGGTTATTAGAATTGCTTTCGGAAACATTAAAAAAGAGAGACGATATCAAAGAGAAACTCAAAAAGAAATAATAACAAGCCCCTCTCAGTGAGGGGCAAAAAAAAGAAATCAATATGAAATTACTTGAGGAACTTAAAAAAACAGAATCACTTCAGGGAGAAGCTTTAGACCTGGCGTTATTAGCCATTAAAGAAAAATATAACAGTCCTTCAGACAAAGAAATTATAAAAGATTATCTTCTCAATGAATGCAAGCAGATTGAAAATGAAATAAAGTCTGTTAATGAAGAATTGGATAGTATGATCATAAAAAAACAGTTACAAAAAAACTATGAAATACTTCCTATCTCATACATTGCTAAAAACTATTTCAATAAAAGTACTTCTTGGCTATACCAACGAATCAACGGTACCAAAGTACGAGGTCGTGTTTATACGCTAAATGAAAAGGAAAAGGCCATATTCAATAATGCCCTGAAAGATATAGCTAAAGAAATAGGCTCAATATCCATTGCGTAATGGTTATGCTTTTATTTTGACACCGCCCTGCAAATTGAGCCATTTGCAGGGCTTTTTTATACCTTTATTTCGTAGAATTCTCCCTCTGCAATAACATCAAGCCCCTGCGCGGTCACTAAATATTCAATCGAAGAACAAAACATCCTCCGGTTTCTTAATACAGCTTCACCCGGCTCTATAATATCAGTTACCGGGAATTTTATCTTATAATAGTATTTATTCTGCATTAGAAATTCAGAAGAGTAATAATGCTCCGATAAACTGTTTGCCCCTGTGAGCTGCAAGCTATATTTCTGTTCCTTTTGATAAAGTACCTTTTTACCTAATAACGGATTATCATTGGGTGTATCGATCATGAGTGGTACGGATATCTCCGGATATTCAAAGAAGTGGGTATACTCTGCAAGTTTAAATGTTTGCTTTTGAATCCCATTATAAACACCAATAAATAACTGTTCCGCAACATTTCTTTTTCGCTCCTGTACACCGTTTTCTATCATATCATTCAGCCCCTGATCGGCAGATTCTTCTTGCTCGATCTCATTGCATGCAACAATTACCGGAACCTTATATGCAGTATTAATCCTCTCCCCGCCAGGAATAGCACAAAACTTCGCATGTCCTACTGAATAGATACAAGGCACGATATCTAAATCGAGACCACCTGTCTCATCGCCTTTATGCCGGAATAAGTTAACCGGCACAATATATTCGTAATACCCCTGTTCTGCTGAAGTTGTCTCTTCACGTCTGCGAATTAAATCTATACCATTATAACGACTTATCACCTTAGAGTCGTAGGCGGCCACATCGTCAAGAGAAGTAACCTCTATAACAGTACATTGTGACATCAAATCTTCACTGAAATCAGCTTCTTTAAAAAAAGAATATCCGGACGGGAAATTATATGATACGTCAGAAAAATTCCGCTCAATATTTACACTATCCTCTTCAAACTTAACATCTGGTTTATCCAATACCTTATCAATATATGAAATACGCTGCATTCGTATCTCATTGCGAAAAGTATAAATATCAATGGTTTTGCTAATCCGGTTAAAGAGACAAAGCGCATTAAAGTGCTTCTCAATCTCACGGAAAAATTTCGCTACCGTCCATGATGGTAGATGATTAACCAGTTGCAACGAAGAAAAAGCAGTCACAACAAATTCACGGCAGGCCTGTTCATCGTCTAACAGGTCATTACGCCGAATCGTATATCCTAATGCTCCGGCGATTCTCTCTATGATAAATAATAAATAAGGATGGCCGATAAACGGTCTATCCGGGACCCAATCCTGTAAATTGTCAGGAGAGACACAATTCGCAATTCCATCCCAGACAGATGTAGACATATTCGTATTCAAAACAACACGACGTTTGTACTTGTACAAGGTAGGCAGACAAACGTATTTACGATCAGGATAACACGCTTGCAGGGAATTAAGTGCATCCTCTGAGGTTATTTTTGTGTCTTGTATTGTACCTAAATGGAGATCGTAAACCATGCGGCTGCCCTCCTGATCAGTCGTATCCTCTGATTTATAAGAGAAAGAAGTCCCTTCGCTGACAATCTGTATCGTTATGATGTCACCGTTGATATCTAACAAGTACACGTCACCCACCAATATAAGCCGGTTATTTACGATTAACTTAGCTGTCATATCGGGTATCTGCTTATTGACATTGTAACGATCGATATGACCAAAAATAATTCGATTATCAGATGATGACAGATCAAGATCGAGATCGAATGTGTGGTCCGTCTCTTCATTCCAAAACAGCGAAGTTTTTTTTAATGTAAATGAAAAATCCGCCGGCATCGCACATTGTTTGTCATTTAAATATAAAATTGTCATAATTATCTTCTCCTTTGTGCATTTCGTTTCATTTTATTTACAAGCTCTTCGGCTTCCATTGTCCCCCCCTTGCCGTTAGCATAGGTACGCGCCATTAATGGCTCTTTTAACCGCTCTCTCATTTGCTTCATCAGCCGGGAACACTCTATTAGCAAGAACTTAACTTCGTCATCACTGCCGTGATCCGGAACAGGAACAGGAGAAGAAACCACCGTTACAGGAGAAAAATCACTTCTGCCGGTAACGGCTGCAATATCATCACTTGAAAGATTATCAATCGAACCTGTACGTTGAGCGACATCGATCAAGTCCAAAACCGGACGTACAGCAGGATTAGCAACCGCAAAACGATTTGCAACGAACTCGTTGGAATGTACCACACCTTTAGGTTCATCCCAATCACCACCGCCAGTATAGCCACCGGTATAGAAACCACCTAATATTCCTTTGGCCGTTTCAAATGCTGCCGTTATAAGTACTATCTTAGCTGAAGCCTTAGCTATACCAACTAATCCATGAAGCGTTATATCCTTCATCAATATAGTAGCAATTGCATTCGCCTGTGTAGCAATCAACTGTTTCTGCAAAAAATCAAGTAGAATCGTCAAGATGTTACCCATGAAGTCTCCGAAATCCGTCTCTTCATTCGTGAAAAAGTCTGCAAAACTCTCACCAATAGATGATAATGCGTCTACAATATCATTGGCAAACTCTTCCATTTTCTCTCTTGCATGTTCTTCTAACTCCGTAACTTGTTCCATCAACGGTGTAAACATAGGATCATCCTCAGAGAATGCTGTTTGTATATCCTGTCTCATTTCAAAGGCAGAAGAACTGATTTTAGAAAAGAATCCTTTAAAATTAAATTTCTTAAGATCACCATCTGCATCATCTATTATACTTTGAACCTGATCACTATACTGTAACCGTATTGCAGCAGATTCCTCCTTAGTACGTTTCTTCTCTATTTTCTTAACTTTCTCAGCATACTTTTTCTTAATGGCCAAAAGCGTTTCTTCATACTTCTGTACAGATATTAATTTCTGATCAAGTGCCTTTTGCAAAACCTCCAGTTCCTCGTTCTCATGCTTCTCCAATTCCGCTTTTTGTTTCTGATATTCATTTAAACTCTCTTTGGTAATAGACTCTAAAATACTCTCGATCTTCTGCTTTGTGGTTAATGAAATATCAACTATCTTTTGACTGATCTTCTCGCGTGCATCAGGTTCAAGACCGACAATCGCCAACTGCTTATCAAGCTTCTCAAGCTCCAGTTTTTCAAGTTCATTAGCGTAATCCTGTTGAGTCATTGTTTCATCTCGCATATACTGCTGCTTTAGCTCATTCTGCCGCTTCAGGTATGCAGTCTCGATTTCTTCCAGCTCTTTTTTTATTCTTTTTTTAGCTTCTATCTCAGACTCTCCACCGGTACCACCATTTCCACCCGTTTTCTGATCATCAGTCTCAATTGTTATAACAGAAGTAGAAGCTATTTCTTTATTAACATCCTCAATCGCGGCCGCTAATTCTTTTAGTTCACCTTCGGTTGCACGTACCACTTTGACAGCAACATCATGCAATGTTTCCATTTGTTTCACACTTTGATTTAAGCCTATGTTCAACGCTTTTGTCCCAGATGTAGAAAGAGAAGAAGATTGCTGTGAAGCTGCAAATCTGGCTCCGGCCAAAGAAGCCGCTGCATTCTTCTCTTCGTCCTTTTCTTTAAGTAACCGTTTTTTCGTAAGGCGCTGCTTCTTAATTAATTCCTCAAGTTCTTCTTCCGCAGCTTTCATCTTGATCTGTTTCTCCAACTCCACCAGATATTTTTTTATAGCTTCGGTATTATTATTAATAATCGTACCCTCATCCGTCAATTCTGCATTATAATCCGGAATGATCTTTTTAAGTTCCTCTAATTTCTCCCGACGAATAGCAAGAGAAAGATTGTTATTGTTTATCATTTGCGTCAACCGATCAATATTTGCCGCCTGCCCGCCATACTCATCTGCCACCTTTTTGTTGATAGATTCAAAAGAACGCATAGATTGAGTAATTTTATTCTGATTCCGTTGATAATCTACCAGTGCCCCCACTACCAATAAAATTGCGGAAGCAACAGCCAACCAGGGATTTGCTTTCAGTGCAGCACTAACCGCCTTTGTGGAAGTAAAAACTTTAGTATTCCACAAGACCTGCAACTTATCTAAAATGATTTTTTTGTTTATCCAAACCCAATATAAAGCAATGGCAGTTGTCAACATGGCCAAAGCCGACCGGTGATCTGCAATAAAGCGCACAAGTGTTACGGTATATCTGGACCAGTTAACCAAATGGGACAAAGTTTTCGTTATAGCGGGATTCAGCTCCTGCATCAGAATAATACCCTGTTCATTTAATTCATTTCTCACTTGATCCAACTTGGCGACAGCCGTATCGGAATTAATTGCGGCCTGTTCATAAGCAATACTGGTACCGGTTACTGCCTGAGTATACTCATTGACCTTCTCAGTATTCTGAGAGAGGATCATGGCTGTCTGCATGCCTTCATCACCAAAAAGTTTCTTCAGTAGTGCTGTACCGTCACCTACATTCTGCCGCTCAGCTGCTTCTACCTTTGCATTCAGATTATCAAGCGCGGTTGCCAAACCCACTACTTTAGGATTTGTATCAGTAGCTCCTGTTGCCAAACGGGTGAAGAAAGTTTTAAGTCCGGTACCGGCAATCTCACTTTTAATACCTTTTTCGCCCAACATCTCAATCGTACCGACCAATTCCTCAATCGAAATATTAGAGTTTGCCGCAATAGTACCGGCTTTTAAGATGGCAGCAGATTGTTGTTCTACATTAGCCGCACCGAATTTGGAACCGGCAGCCAGTACATTTACATACCTTGACGCATCGTCAGCACTGGCACCGTATTGATTTAATGCAGTAGTCGTTGCATCCACCGACTTAGTAAGAGACATCCCCGAAGCAGTGGCCAAACGCATTGTCTCAACGGTGACAGCATTCAATGCTTCTTTGCTCTCAAGAAGTTCCGGTTTATTTGAACCGACCATCATATAGGCTTCCATGATCTCGCTTGCACTCTGACGAATACGAAGCCCGGATTCATCCATTGTGGTAGAAAGCTCAACCGCCTTTTGCTCCATCCAGTCGATAGCGTCATCATCCAAACCGGTCAGTGCCTTCACGTTGGCTTTCGACTCTTCACGCTCATTTAATAAATTGCGGAATGTATTCAGTTTAAGTACTACACCTGTTAAGGCTGCAACTACGGCTGTTATTGATGCTGCGTATTTATTAAATAAATCAACCCCTTTTGATAAAGACATCTTTTGTGTCTGGTCAATAGCCCTAAGTTGTTGATTGTGTTCGGCAAGAATGCCTTTAAGCATACGTATCTTCTTCCCCTGTTCTATATACTCTTTAGAACCTCTTGTCATTGACTTCTGGTCCTTGACCAATTTACGGCATTCGGCTTCAATAGCAGTAATATTATTGACAACCTCCTTACCATCGAGATAGAGAACAATACCTCTTCTGACATCCTTATTAGTACTCATTTTTTGACGATTTTAATTTGATTGAAATTTCTGAGCATATTTCGAAGAGCTTCGTCACCATAAAATTCCTGTACGGCATCTGCCAAATGGTTGATATTTGCCTGAATGTGCTGGTCAATCCAATCAAGTGGGGTACGCATAACCCTCCTCTGGTCTTTAATAACTTTTTTAGCTACATTGATCTCGCGTGTTCTGTAACCATTCTCCAGCATTTCCTTAGCTTCTCCCCCAAATAGTTTCTTTTTAATATCACTGTCTGATCGAACCCGATAACCGCGAACCGGTACACCGTTCACAATGACATAACCACGTCCGGCACCATACGCCCTGAAAACACCATATCGAAGAAAATTGAACTTGATCTTATATGCCGGCTTATCGGAAGATCCTTTGTCAACAAACTGTTCAAGAAGAATTGCAAGCCGCCCGGATGCATGAGTCCTGCTCAAGCTACTACGTGATTGTGCACGAATTTTTAGTGCCCATTTCGTAGCAGCCTGATTGAACTCTTCTACTGTCATCAGATGCTCTTCAGCCATCGCGAATTAGGATGCAAAAGCTAACAAATAGCCTTGACGCACTTCGTTTTCATCAGCTTCTACACCATTCTCAACAAAGCTCATAGCCGACACAATAGCGATCATCGTATCCGCATCATAGATGTCAATCTCCACATCCGGAGAAAAGCCGGAACGTTTCGCAACCACATTAATATAGTTCTCTGTGTTATTCTCAGAGGGTGGTGCCCATCGCGATACAATGCCCCGAATTGTCTTGAGACCGTATTTATTGTAATACGTCACAAGTGTTCTGATAGCCGCACGATAGCCATACGGCATACTAATAAATTGGAAGAAAGCAGAATCAGTCTGCTCTGTACGTAGCCCCTGCCACTTCGTTGAATTACGACGAATGTTTAAGGGATTACAATTACGAATACCTCTTGATGTGCTCATATAAGTTTTTTTTAATGATGAGCACAAAACTAAAAGTGAAAAAGCGGAGTAAATAGGACACAAAAAATCTCCTTATTAAAATCAAATATAAATTATCGATAACAACGAAATAATAATTATACTATCTTTATATCGTCTTTCATAGTACTTTCTCTAAATGAGAAAACATCCTAAATTTTACCGCCCTACTTGTGAAAGTAAGGCGGTTTTTATTTATTGATATAAATTCAAGTCCAACCCGTCTTTCTTCCTCCACCCCTCATACAAAGTATCCTGTATGTATTTCATCGCTTTCGTATAGAAATCCGTCAACTCCTCTAACTTCTCAAATGTCCGGTACTGAGGACATTCATCCGTCCCGAACTTAAACGTCACAGGAAGGTTTTCCCCGCCTGTCTGTATTGCAAGATCGTACGCCGTCTTATAATTCATCTGGTTCTCCATGGAAAGCCAGACTTTCAAACCGTTCCACACGTACCCGCTTTCGATCGTGTCGGTTATCTGCCGGTTATACCATTCATTAATAACCGCCTTGATTTCTGCCAGTGCGGGTCTATGGTCGAACGTCTCTTCCATGTAACTGCGTTGCACTCCTTCGGGTGTCTCTGTTTCCCGGTAATCCCACGTAATACGCCAGATTCCCCGGCGGCGGTTGGTGCATCTTACCGGTTCCGCCTTGCTGTCTGCATAAATTCGTATCATTTCAAGTAAAATATATAATTATCAATCCTTTTTTCATTTACTTCACCTTTGCAATGTACCTCTTCAATTCCCCCGGACCGGGCTTCTTCGAAAAAAGTTCCTGCCACCCCATTCTGCGCTTTATTTTTCCCCTTTCCAGCCGTAAACGGTTGCTGTTGGCAGGAAGCACCGGCACCCGTCTTACTTCCGGACGCCTGCGCTACTCGCACAACGTTTTACGTTGCTATTTTTTTATCTTAATCAGCCTGATTTATGGCCTTAAAGGCCGAGACGCTACCCGCCCAGCGTATTATGCCCCTAAAGGCAAGCCGAACGCCAATGTTCGCGTACGTGTTCGATGAAACGTCACTCGCGCTCGCACACGAAACACCGCCATACGCGCTCGCGTAGCTGAACGACCGATACACCACACGAGAAAGCCCAGTACCCACATAGAACCTGTCAAACCAATGTGAAGAAGTGGAACCGCCTTCTTTGGCTGCAATCAAATCCATATACCGGCCCCAAACCATGTGGGTAGGATAAATATCCGCATTATAAACAGTAATTCCCTGTACAACGCGTTCCGTTCCGTCCGGC
>NZ_CATJGZ010000032.1:0-7298 GCF_949740115.1 Bacteroides sp. 41_26 | reverse complement strand
TACACCTCCCTTCTGATTGGCAAATGTCACTATAACCGGAGTCTGTATCATTTCAAGTATTGATTGATTTTGTGACAAATGTATTAACCAAGATTCTCAGGTAAGAAATGTGCAACACAATTGTGATTTAGGTTGGTTAAACTGGGATATTTAGATATATTTTATTGAGTTATTCGGCTTCTTTAAACTGAAATGGTTACAAGAATATATTCTTATAATGGTGGGAAATATTGAAGCTCATACAGTATATACAATGAAAAATATCTGATATTATTAATTCTCAATTTTTTATCTTATTGTTATTTTGTAACTTTACAAACATATCATGGAACAGTATTATGTGATAATATGTGAATGTATATAATATAATAGGTTCATTTTAATAGGTCACATAAAGGAATTCTAGTGATTATATTACATTGTTACGTGATATTTTAGTATTTATATAAAATATTAAACGAAATAGAATGGAAGAAAATATCAAGTATCCCAGACTTGAATACATTAAGTCTGCAGTAGATGAAACATTTAAAAACACGGATGGTTTCTTGTGTAAAGCATCTCAGGATTATACTGATTCTTTGTTGAACCAATATGATGAACTCATAGCTAAGGGGTTTCATATTGATAATCAAGTAAGGGACCGGATAGACAAGAATTATATCATGTATAAATTGCCCCGTCTTGATATTGATGAAAAAAGTTACTACGAATTCCTTATTGAATACGAAACAACGTCTCCCTCAACAGGGATTTACTTTGGTTGTAAAGCGATAACAAATGAAAAGTATATTCATGAACACGAAACCTTGATCCAAGACGTTTATAAAAAGCATTGGAATTGTCTTCAGGCATTTGTGACACAGCGTCTCGGAGCTATGTTCGCAGATTATCCCATAGCCATTATTATCCAGCAAACAGATAATGACGACAGTGGCACATATTGGCCTTTCTGGATTCGATTGAATTATCTGAGAGATATTATTAATGTAGCGGCAAATAGCCTTCAAGTTATCCGACTCATTTATAGCAGATACTTAGATGGTAAATATGAAGAAGAACAGTTAAGTCCGAAACAAAGCACTAATTCACAGAACTACATCCCGTATTATACTCTAGAAGCATATAGAGCCCTTAGAGAAGAAGGAGTGAAGTTTTCTTGTAAGAATCCACCAACTAAAGATCGCGTCGCTCCAGCCCTAATATTTGACGAGTTTATAAGTTATCTAGAAAGGGAAAAGTTTGTTGCTAAAGTCCCCGAATATGAATATGGGTATGCTGTACAGAAAATTCATCCAGACCGACTGTCTGGTAGCAGTAGAGGCGATACAAGTAGACGCAAATCTGGTGAAAAAATTAAAAACTACGAAGATTTTTCCAATCTCATTAGAACGTTTGTATACTTCTTAAATAAGTATTACTACAATAAATATGATAAGGATAATCCATCTATATCGGTTCCTTGGACAGCCCTTGTCCGTGTATTTATGAAAGAGACACATGACGCCTTTATTCCTGAAAATCTGAAAGTTCCTATCAGTAGAAAATTTGGCGGTAAAGAGAGAAAGGAACCATATATAGTAAATGATTTATATGCTCACTTAGAGCAGAAATTTCCTATCGGATAATTTTTTCAAAATATTTTTGTTTACGTAAACAAACGGCTAATTTGATAGGCTCTACCTTTGTGGCACAATCATAAAAACAAAGATTTATGAAAAAAAAATATTTTTTCGAGCCACATATTGGTTCTGCCTATCATTCAGGTTGTGGTCCTTATGGTAAAAAGATCCTAGTTTTGGGAAGCAGCTTTTATTGTCCATGTGTATATGGCGATAAAGCATGCATGGAATGCACGGATATAAACAAAAAAGATTCCAGCAAGTATGACACATCATGTAAAATATATCAGCCGTTAGGACGTGTGCTGCATGACGAACCAAGCTATAATATTAAAGAAAAACCGAAGGCTTACCAGAATCTTGCTAAAGCTATTGGAAAGATTATTGGAACCACAAGCTATGACCAAACATGGTCCTATCTGGCATTTACCAATTATGTACAGTTCTTTCTTCCTGCCGCGGATGAGTTCTATCGCGGAGCAAGTTCGGCTGATCTGTCACCGAGAGACTTTGATGCTTTCATAGAAATTGTCCGCAAATTACAGCCACATGTTGTCATTGTATGCGGTTGTATCATAAATAAGCCTGTTATGAACAATGAATATCTGTGTGACAAGGACATGTTGGAGCAGACTCAGGGATATGTTTGTCATCTGGAAATTCCTGGAATTCCTCATCGCATCAGCGTTATCAATCCATACCATCCTTCCTCTTCAGCCTGGTATACAGGATTGAACTCTTTTCAGCAGGATCTGACTGCAGAACTAAATATAATTGATTGAATAACCATTTTTTAAGATAATAGAATATGAAAATCATCAGAACCATTGAGACTTTAAACAAAGCCTTGAACTACAATTTTGGAACAGCAAAGAAGTTTGAACTTTTCAGAAGAAAAGACAACAGATGCTTTAGATTCTGTCTCTATGACGGAAAAAACTATGACAATCTTTATGTGTACCTGCAGAATGGAGACGACCAGATTCCTGTATTTCCAGAATATAAGATGAAAGTTGGAGAATGGTATAACATAAATGGCGAAAGTAAATGCGTCAATATATATATGAGTTCACTTGACAATATTATATCAGATAATCCCTATCTTGTTAATAATGAAAATGCATATTTTATCGCTTTTAATATGGAGGTTGCCAAATGGATCCTGGAGAATTATACCGGTGTGTATTTGAAACATTTGTATGAAGTGGTTCATAAAAAGAGCAAAGCAAGCAATTATGAAACCATAGAAGCTCTTGAGAAGATGTCTGCGAATCCTTATTATGGAAAAGGAAATGTGTGGTTCCTACCGGCAAAATTCAGAAACCTGCACATCAACGTGCAGCAAATCCCTGAAGAAATAGTAGACAGTTATTTGCAGGAAGAAGAATGTTATCAGCAATATCAGGTTTTTGAAGAAAACGGTTTGAAAGGAGTTAAGCCATATGGCTTTGACGATGACATGATTGTAAACCCTGAATATGAAGAAATAAAACTTGAGAACAAAAGGGCCTATTTAAAGAACAAGGAGGGGCATTGGGCTGAATTCAATTTGGTTAGCAGAACGCTGAAATGCGATTTTATATATGACTCTATTGAATTTGATGCATCCAAAGGATATGTTTGTGGATATATCTCAAACAAAAAAACGATTCTTCATAGTAAATATATTTCAAAAAGACCGCTGATATTCTGCCAGGACAACTGCTATGGGTTAATCACAGATAGTGGCAATGTCATTCTAGAAGCCAAGTATGATTGGATTCAATCTATAGGTGAACGATACGAAATATTCTGTGATGGAAAATATGGCTTGGCAGACAGTTTCGGAAATCTTAAACTGGATTGTATTTATAGTGAGATACAGTTTCCGACTGAAACATGCCCCCTTATTTTTGTATGTAAGGACGAAAAGTGGGGTATCGTGGATATAAATGGACAAGTATATGCAGACTTTGAATATGACAACCCTGATGAGGAAACTCTTATTCAGGCCACCAATGAATATATAAATAAGCAATACAGAAAGAGAAAGCTTATAAGCACCGTTGTCATGAGAAGAAATCCGAAGGAAGGAAAGATATTAATGAAGCTTAAGGACTTTAATCGGGAATTCACTATTTACCGAAGGGAACTCCCGAAAGAGGTTTACGAAAGGGTTATGTCCAACTATCCTCTTTCTTTAAGATACTTGGGACTTTCTGCCATTAATGTTGATGACTCTGGTGAATTGAAGTTTAATTATAATGATAAAGAAAAATGGTATTATGTAAAGAAAGTCATAGATGGTCTGTCAACCAAGCAACTTTATGAAACTGAGGTTGTTACGGTTCTGCGGGATAGAGTGATAGTAAAAATTCTTGAGCCACAATTCAAAGCAACGCTACTTTTGGAGGGTTCCACTTTGACAAAGGGAGACAAAATCATGTGTAAGGTGAAGCGTAAAAGATGGCCCCTGGAATTAATCTTGGTAAAGCCAGACAATTATACCGAAGAAAAGTAATAACAATTAAAAAATACGTTTATGAGTTATGTTAATGAAGCTCTAGATGAGTTATATGCTGATTATTTTGATTCAGCTTATGTAGAAGACGGAATTTTTTATAATTCTGCAGAAGAAGATTGGGATGATGAACATTTAAAGGTTTTGTTTGTATTGAAGCAACCTAGTAATTCTGATCTCTTAGGTGAAGATTATCGGTCATATGATTTTGATACCTTAATGGAGAGTTCAGTATGGCAAGAACTGTTAGCCCGATTATATGGTATAATGAATACTGATGAGGATGGATATCCTGATTATGATGAAGCAACTGATTGGGATAATATGCGAGAGGCCTTCTATAATTATCCATTTGCTGCAATCAATATAATAAAAGATGAGTGCTCTTCATCTACAAGTCCTTCATATTTAAAAAGATATGCAAGAAATAACAGGGATTTTCTGACTGACCAGTTAAATATTTTACAGCCTGATATTATAGTCTGTTGTGGCCGTGATATTTTTGACATAGTAAATTCTGCATATTCCGGCATCAGGTCTAATAATAATTATTTAAAGTATGATTCTGACTTGGATGTAATATATTTTGATACATGCCACCCTAGTCATAGAGGAGGGTATGATGCGCTTGAACACGCATATGACTGCATGTTGTCTGAATATTCAGATTTTTTGGAGGATTAAATAATAAGGTATATGGAAACAGTAAAAAAAATAGCGAACATTATTTTTTGGTTACTTTTGGTAACCCTGATACTAACTGTGTTTCTGAATAATCTTGCTATCATTCAAGTAGGATGCATAATTGGGATTATAATCATTCGCGTCTTCATTGTAGAAGGTAGAGAACGTGATTGGTTCTAGAAATAATAGCATTAACACTAACATAACCTATCGCATTGACCACAAACATTGGTTTCTAGCGGTAGGTTTTAAAGTTAAGCATTGGTTTTATTGAGGGAGTGAAAATAACATTGGTAACAAGCAGATAATACATATGAGTACATTCATTTTGGCAGATATAATCTCAGCGGTTATTATAATAGGTATTTCAATATTTATCTACATTAAAAGAAAAAGGCTCGGATTCGTACGAGTGTCTATATTGTATCTCTTCATTCTTGGAGGAATAATATATATTACTATTGAAAAATATCAACAATATTGGGAATTGTATCACCTTACGATGAAACCGGAGAAGCAGTTCGTCATAGATCAAGATATAGAACCGAATGAATACATGGATGATTTCGGAGAGATATGTGATATTGTCGAGAAACATTATTCTCTGGCTGAATATAAAGGTATATCGCTAAAGTCCTTACGTGATAAGTACTCGGTTATGGTAAATAACGCAAAGAATAACAGAGAATATTTTTTAGCAGTCCAACAGTATTTCTCTGAGTTGAAGAACTCTCATACATACCTAATATATAAGAAATATTCGACTATGGCAGATGCAGAATGGAGGAGGGATTCTTTGTATGTCTCAGTCAATCTGACTGAATATCCATTTAAGAAAGGAGACAGGATTTTATCTATAGATGGTATAGATGTATTGTCATGGAGAGACAGCATGAAGAATTACGTTACAGGTTCCACTGAAAAGGGAAGATATGCTCATACTGCAGATTATGTATTTTCAGGTTGTATCGATACTGTTAGGAACCTATGTCTTTGTAGGGATGATTCTGTTTTTAATGTTATGGTAGAATTGAACAGGGAAGGAATGCAGCATATATCCGAGTATAACAAAGAAGCCAGGAGTTCAGAGAATAGGCGTATTATGAATTTACCTAAAGATAAGGAAGAATACTTCACTCTCTTGTCATTATCAGGTTTTACAGATGAAGAAACTGAGGAGTTCATACTCAAATATAATAAAGTCAAGAATTATCAGTGTATCATCCTGAATCTGCTGAATAATCCCGGTGGACTTGTAAGGAATATGGAGAAGATAGCAGCCCTTCTCTTGAAACAGCCTTATCGGACAGAGACTTTGATAACTCCGTCTGAGAATTCATTCAAGGGTAAACTGTATGTGATGATTGGCCAAAATACATTTTCTGCTGCCGAGTATTTGGCAAGCATACTGAAAGAGTCCGGTAGTGCTGTTCTTGTTGGTGAGGAAACAACAGGTGATTTCTGTGTTACCCCACTTACATTCCGTACTTCTCATGATACTTATTTCTCTCTTGGATATGGGAAACCTAAAACGACTTTCAAGGGTAATCCTCGTGAAGGGAAAGCTGTTGAACCTCATTACCGGATAAAAGAGAGTTCAGCTCTTTCAAACGACTTTAATACCGTAAGGATTGCATATTATCTGGTTATGAATGATATCTTGGAGGCTAAGATGGATTCGCTAAAGGAAAAAAGAGATTAACGGGTTGGAGTGATTCCAATCTGTTAATCTAAATATATCTATTATACATATCCAATTAAAATCATCTTTTAATTGAATAATCATCATCAACCTTGTCATAGTTTTCTTTCAGGCCTACTTCCCACTCACGTTTATCGCCATGACTACCACCGCCAAAATCACGCAATTTACCCATGCCGGAGAGAATCACAGTAGGTTTCCTATTTTGCAGATGCTTGTGTCGATTAGATTGCTTCACAGACTGTTTCTTTAGCCGGTCAAGATTGAAGTTATCTTCAGTAAGATTTATAATGATATGCTGCTTGAAATTTATAGCATAAGTTGCATCTTCTTCCTGACGGACAGTAAAGCCCTCTTCATGCAGTCGGCTTCTGACAGAGGAAACATTTTCATCATTGAATATCTCACGCAGACGGTTTTCAGCATCAGTGTAGTAGTGTGTTCTTTCCGGAGATATATCTACCAGATCTGTCCGGGAAACATTGAATATCTTACAAAGCAAATCCCGTTCAGCCTCAGTAGCCGGACTGAACATTTCTACCATAGCTATACGGTTGTTACGGTCGATTGCCTCTGCCATAAAAGGTTTCAACGGACGGCTCTGACCATCAAAGTAGATAATGCCTTTCTTGATATAGGCACGCTGCTTCCTGATTTTACTGTATATTTCACCTTGGGTAATCTTCGGGTTAAGTGTCAGTAATCTGTCAATATAATCCTCAATCCGATTGAACCGTTCTTCAGGAGTAGTAAAGTCCAGAAGCTCCTCTACAGCCAGTACTCTTGCACC
>NZ_CATJGZ010000031.1:0-6973 GCF_949740115.1 Bacteroides sp. 41_26 | reverse complement strand
TCCAATCAGAAAATCCACAAAATAAAAAGTGCGCCCCCAATGAAGAGACGCACCGAAAAAGTGAATCTCTCTCATTGTTGCGACACAATTCCATCAACACTCAAGGCGTGATTATGTAGAGAATACACTTTTTACCGAAGTAATATTCCCTGAGTGTGATAATATATAGAATTGTGTCGCATATTAAGTATACCATACTTGGTTGGAAAAGAAAACGAAAAATATATCTTACGCCCAGAAACCCACTTTTATTTGCCCTATTTCTTTATATATTTAATTTTTTACTCACAATTAAATAGAAAAATAAGTGGGAAAGTGGGCGAAACCCTCACAAAGCCCGTAAATACGGCATTTTTATAGCCCACTTTTGAGTTTTAAAACTGGGCGAAGAGTGGGCATTTGACCAAGATTTTGGTATTTTCGTCCGTAAAATTCTCCAAAGTCACATAAAATTTCAGCAAATACACACCATTTTTTCAGCCAAAACCGGGCGTGACCACTTTCCTCAAATATAAAAGTGGGCTAAATCAGCTCTGGTAATGTCTTTTTTGATATGCCAAATGTCTTGGAACTTGTACATAGGGCTGTCTGTAGAATGATTTTGTTCGGAAGCGTGAAACATTTTTTAACAATATTCCATACTGCTTAGGAGAAGAAACAGTTGATTTCTCTTCCTCTCTTTCTTCACAAAAACACTCAATCAGTTTTCTTAAAGTTTTGGCAACATTTTGTAAACCTTCACCAAGAATATCAAGAGCCTTGCTCATTTCGTCTACCAACAGGTACATATTCATAGATATCACCCCAATCCTACAGATTTCTTTGCCAGCATATCAGCTTCTTCATTGAACTGAATTCCAGTATGAGCTTTTACATGTTTGAAATATAATTTTAATCCGTTCTTAATTGCAGATTCTGCTAACGCCACATATTGCTTAGTTTCCTTTTGCCTCGCACACCATTTACCTGTAATCCATTTTTCGATTCCCTCGTAATCATAATAAATGGTCAGTTCTTTCATGCCAAGTTTTAAGGCAGTCTGTATGGCATCGCTGGCTCCAAGAATTTCGCCCGCCACATTACGCATTTTACTAAGTGCAACCTTGTTTCCAGAACCTTGAAGAATATGTTTGTGCCCAAATTTATCAATCAGGAATCCGCCCCATCCATATGTATGTGTCTCAGTATTATATGAGCCATCCACGAATGCAAATGAATGTCTTTTATAACCCATAAATATCACCTATATACCTTTCCTGTATTTTTATCTTTCAAAACAATTCGCTCCTCCAAATGAAATCCAGATAACTCACAAATATTGAAAATAGTGTCCAGTAATTTATGAAACTTATCATCCTCATTCTCAATATTTTTAATAGCCTGATAAGCTGTCGGGTCAGAATATCCAGATGCATTTTTTCTTATATCATCATCTCGTGCCAAATATATCACCTCCAATCATAAATGCAGCACCCTTTCTGAAATCTCCTGTGTTCTTCCTTGATTCCAGAAGTTAGTGCCGATGTATCCGCATGTCCGACGTGCAACATTTAATTTATTTTGGTCACGATTTTTACATATCGGACATTCCCAAACAAGTTTTCCATTGTCACGAACAATCTGAACCTCTCCCTCAAAACCACATACCTGACAGTAATCGCTTCTTGTATTTAATTCAGCATACATAATGTTTTCATATATATACTGAATAACCGATATGACTGCTGGAATATTGTGATTCATATTTGGAACTTCAATATAACTGATAGCTCCGCCAGGACTCAATGCCTGAAACTCAGATTCAAATGAAAGCTTTGTGAAAGCATCAATCGGTTCTGTCACATGAACATGGTAACTGTTTGTAATGTAGTTCTTATCAGTAACTCCGGGAATAATCCCAAAACGTTTTTGTAAGCACTTGGCAAATTTATAAGTTGTGCTCTCTAACGGAGTGCCGTACAAGGAGAAGTCAATATTGGTCTCTTCTTTCCATTTGGTACAATAATCGTTTAGTGTCTGCATCACATAAAGAGCAAATTCCTTACCTCCTGCTGTGTGCGACTCACCAGTCATGTACTTAACACATTCATACAAACCAGCATACCCAAGGCTAATTGTGGAATACCCATTATATAAGAGAGTATCTATAGTCTCGTTTTTATTCAGTCTTGCCAGTGCCCCATATTGCCAAAGAATCGGAGCAACATTTGACAGAGTCCCTTTCAACCGATTGTGTCGTGCCATCAAGGCAGGATAGCAGATATTATCCAGCCGGTCTTTAAGAATATCCTCAAACCTATCAAAGTCTCCGTGAGAGCTTAATGCTACATCTGGTAAATTGATAGTTACAACTCCCTGATTGAAGCGTCCGTAGTATTTGTGACCAGGTTCCCAATTTTTACATTTGGAATAGTTTTCGGTAGTACGGTCTGGAGTAAGGAATGAACGGCAACCCATACAGGTATATGTATCACCGTTTTTCAACTGCTGCTCGATTTTATTTGAAATATAATCTGGAACCATCCGCTTTGCAGTACATCTCGCAGCAAGTTCTGTCAAATAATAATACTCAGAACCAAGATAGGCATTATTCTCATCCAAAGCATATATCAGTTTAGGAAATGCTGGAGTAATCCAAGCCCCGGTTTCGTTCTTAACCCCCTCCATTCTCTGTTTGAGAACTTCTTCAATTATAACTGCCAAGTCTGCCTGCTCCTGCTCATTCTCAGCCTCGTTAATATTCATATAAACCGTGATAAAGGGAGCCTGTCCATTAGTAGTCATCAGAGTTACAACTTGATACTGTATTGTCTGAACTCCTTTTTTGATATCCTCATACACAAGATGTTCAATAAACTCATCGTAATTGTTTTCCGGCATAAATGATAATAATTGGCTATTTTTCTGCTTAAAACGCTTTCTCGTATCATCTACAAATGGAGCCAGATGAGCCAGGCTTATAGATTGACCGCCATACTGGGAACTGGCAACCTGTGCTATGATTTGAGTAGCGATATTACATGCTGTACTGAATGTATGTGGCTTTTCAATGAGTGTTCCAGATATAACCGTACCATTCTGCAACATGTCCTCCAGATTTACCAAGTCACAATTATGCGAATGCTGAATAAAATAATCAGCGTCATGAAAATGAATCAGACCATCATTATGAGCCTTTACAACAGTTTCTGGCAGCAACTTTCTCATTGTAATATCTTTTGAAATCTCACCTGCGATATAGTCCCGCTGCGTTGGTATAATCTCAGGATTTTTGTTGCTGTTTTCCTGTTTAACCGATTCGTTTACATACTCAACAAGAGACATAATCTGCTTATCAGTATTTATTTCTCGTTTTAATTTATGGTCATAACGATAACGAATATACGCTTTGGCAACTTCGTACGCTCCACTCTTCATCAGTTCGGTCTCTACAATTTCCTGAATTTCCTCAACCTCGACGGCTCTGCTGAATTTACCAAGAATATCAATTATAGAATTGGTAACAGCACTAATGTTATTACGGTTAATCTGCTCTCCCTCGTCAACTTCAGTATTTGCTTTGGATATTGCATTAAATATCTTTTCCGAATCGAAGTCAACTTCTGTTCCGTCTCGCTTTATAATTTTGCTAATCAATTCTACACCTCCAATTTTATTTTATAGCAACTTAATTCAAACCTTGGTTTAACACCCTTTTTGTGCATAATCCTACTGAATCTAATATCATTTCCATATTTGCTTTTTAACTTTATTACATCTTGATGATTTGGCTTATATGTTTCTTGCAACTCTTCCAATGTGTTATAAAACAGAGATTCATAAGGTAATATCATTAGAACACCTCCACCACAATCAAGCAAATCCTTTAGGAATTGGTTTTTGCTTTTGGTAATCTGGACAAGAGAAAGAAACATCTACATGTTCATGCTCCATCATTATATCCCACCCATAATCATCATTCGGACCGTCGCCATAAGTTGTATTTTTCAATTTTTCCATAGCTTGTTTTGGATGATCATAATATTTACATGTCCGTTTATGTATACACTCGTTGCAATCTGTTAAAAGTTTAAGCATTTTCTTCTCCTTTCAAAAAAAAAAGAAAGAGCCTGCGATTTTTCAACCACAGGTTCCTTCCAACAATAACTTCAAAATCACGCTTCAATGTCTTTCTGCGTATCCTCAATCAACTCATCCAGCATTGTTTTAGCTTCATCGTATTCGCTATTTTCCAATAACTTTTTGAGCTTAATGAGACTCCTTAAAAGTTTTCTGCTGTAAGCAATGAATTCTTTCATATCGTCTTCCATTTACCTGCCTCCTTTAGCAAGCCCTTTCTTTAATGATAAGGACAAATATATAAATATTATATATCACCCTTTCATTATAGTCCATGTTTTTTACGCGAGTGTAATAATCTCACTATAAGGCAAGTTCTCAATCCATTGGCAGAATTCACGCCATTCATCCAGCTTATGTTCTTTCCGCATTGGATATATCCCAGTCAAAACCTCATAATTCAACATGACTGTTCGTTTCTGGTTATATGAACTTGGAAGAAGTTGAATCATCTGCCACCAGTATTTCTTATCCTGAGTTTCAAGATATTTATCTCTGCATACATTTAGCATATTCACAATATAATTCTGAAAAACATCTTTTGGAGATAATGGAATATAATCTTCCTCGTCCATAACAAATACATCGTTTGGGTCTTCAATTATATGTTCCCATGAAAAATCATCCAATGCAAACTCCTTAGAATGGATCTTATGCATCGTAGAACACGAATTAGCAACCGTACCGACCTTGTATGTATCAAACTCCTTCCACCAGTAAAGCGGAGCAGTAATGTCCAGATACACCGTAATCATCCGGCGGTACTTTGCATGTACCGATCCACCTGCTGCAAGTTTCATCATAAGCTCATGGTCTGCTTTACCAACATGAAAGCCACCATCAAAAGAATGTCCGCAGTCATGCTCACAACAATTATCACATCCAATATGCTTGTCTCCTCCGCCACAGATGCCACTATCAGACTTATCCCAACTATTCATTGGGTTACGCATACCTCTAATAGTCTCTTCCAGGCCATGAATAGTTACATTTTCTATTTTAATCATCTTTTAATTCTCCTTTCCTGAATTTTTTATTAAAAGCTTCTTCACTTAACATAATCACACCATGACAATTATCATAAGTACAATTCTGAGGAGGAATTACCTTAACTTCATTCCCATTCCTCAGTTCATCTATATCTTGTTCAGATAAAGAAATATATAGTGTCATTTTCAGTATTCCTCCTGTTCCCAGTAATACTTACCATATACAATGGGTTTATTACTAAATATCAATGTCAGCCCTAATGGAATCATAATTATTCCAACGGTTGCATCTCCATCTAACAACCAAGTGAAAGCCACAGTTAGCGCAAGCGCCACGACTCCAAGTAACTTCTGCTTAAGAAAATATAAAAATCTTTCTCTCGCTTTTATTTGTTGTTCTCTATGATCCTTCGCTTTCTTTTTGTACTCATTTTTGCAAGCCATATAGCCATCTTGAAATCCCATATCATAATGGTATTGATTCATATTTGTTGCACAATTCATAACTGCCTCCAGTCTACACATTGGTAATACTTTCAAAGTGTCTGTCTCTACTTAATTCTGCAACTGGAGTACCAGCCACTCCTGCACTTTCTCCCGAATCCGTTGCTCTGAAATGTGCTCCTTCTTTTTGCGGATACATAAATTCAAACATAAGATAGTTTGCGGCATCACATAAATATTCAGTATTTCCAGTTGCCAAATACTTTTTGATACACAAATCATGCGAATCCAAAGCATTCACTAGTCCCATACCAAAGTTATCTGCTGCTGTACCATACTTATAATAAGAAAGAGCCACGCGGTTCTGGCGCAGCTCATCGAATCGGTCGCTATATTCTTTTGGTTGCTTTTTTCCGATATCACTCATTCTAATTCTCCTTTCTGATAAATATAAAAAGAGCTTAGATTTTATTTCCAGCTCTCACATTTTCATTTACACCACTTTCCAATTTTTCTTTTATCTGCCTGAGAATATCCTCAACCTGTTTTCTGGTATTGGAAGCCAACTTCATATGTTTCTTGTGTTCGTCATACCAGTTAAATATCTCGAACAAATTCCCTTTTGTCCAACTGAAAGCCCACCAATCACATATCATTTCCAAAATATAATTAACAGGCATTTCCAAGACGATCTCTCCTTCTTCCGGGTCGTCGTTAATCAGAATCCAATGTTGCCAGTGATGCGGGTTTCGGTGAAGGTGTAGTAACCAAGCTTTTCTATATTCCTGCACAACCGCATATGACTTATTATTGCCATAGAAGTAGGCGTCATAGGCTTCATACTCGTCCTTCTCTGACTTTGACTGGTCATGGGCAAAACAGCACTGCCATTCCAGATTCGGAATATTCTTAACCAGATCTGGCAGATTTTCCAAAAGCCAGTCATAGCCTTTCTTGACGTTTTTCTTATGATTCGCCAAATACTTGTCGTATTGATAACTCATTATATCTTAACCTCCGTACTGTAATCCAAGATGAGAATATAAACTGCTATAGATAGCCTTCTCTAACTCATCCTTATAAACTGTTATGTCTTTTCCGTCTCTAACAATAGTCATGGTTCCCGAAGTAATGGTTGTGATGCGTCAATACCACTAGATTTGGCGGCAGGCAACAAATATGCCAAAGCTTCCATTTCTTTATGATCACATTCATCAACAAATGGACACGCACGACATTTTTCAGATAATCTTGATAATCCTTCTTTGGGCATTTTGTTTAACCCTCCTTATCAAGCGTTGCCGGAAGATACCACTTTCCTTTAATTTTCTTTGCCTCTGGATAAGCACCTGCTTTAATTGCTTTTCTTACTGAATCTGCTTTGAGATTCTTGGATTCGGCAAAATCCTTCAAAGATATAT
>NZ_CATJGZ010000030.1:0-6537 GCF_949740115.1 Bacteroides sp. 41_26 | reverse complement strand
TTTCTTAGTCAAAATGTGACTGTGAAAAGCGTGCTTTCTTTTGATTTTACCTGTTCCGGTAAGGGTAAACCTTTTTTTAGAACCGGAGTTAGTCTTCATCTTTGGCATCTTACTTGATTTTAAATTATTAAATTATATGGCAACGCACTATACCTGGCGCGTTACGCATTTCTTTCTTATTCTTCAGTTGACTCTTCACTTGCTTTCGGAACTGCAACTTTAGGCGCAGCTACCTTAGGAGCAACGGGCTTCTTAGGAGCACCTTCTTTCTTCTTCGGAGAAAGCTGAATAATCATGCGCTTCCCTTCCAAAACAGGCAACTGATCTACTTTTGCATAATCTTCCAGATCATTGGCAAAACGCAATAACAACACCTCACCTTGTTCTTTGAAAAGAATAGAACGTCCTTTAAAGAATACATAAGCTTTCACTTTGTCACCATCTTCCAAAAATCCTTTTGCATGCTTCAACTTAAAGTTATAATCATGGTCATCTGTCTGAGGTCCGAAACGTATCTCTTTTACGTTCACCTTCACTTGCTTAGCCTTTTGTTCCTTCTGACGCTTCTTTTGCTGGTAAAGAAATTTAGAGTAGTCAATAATACGACAAACAGGGGGTTCTGCATTAGGTGAAATTTCTACCAGGTCAAGTTCTTTTTCTTCAGCCATCTTCAAGGCCTGGAAAATAGGATATACCTTAGGTTCTATATCATCGCTTACGATGCGTACTTCTTTGGCTCGAATCTGTTCGTTGATTCTGTACTGCCCTTTTAAGCTGTCGTTCTTCATCAAATAACGTTTACTTCCGGGTTGTTTTTTATTGTCTACCAATTTATTTTAATTTATTAATTGCGCGCAAAGTTACCACTTATTTATCATATTCTGAACTTCTTCGTTCAAAATTTTAGCAAATTCTTCAAATTTCATAGTCCCTTTATCGCCTTCACCTTGTCTGCGAACTGAAACTTCACCGTTTTCGGCCTCTTTCTCACCCACAATCAGCATGTAAGGAATACGTTTCATTTCATTATCGCGTATCTTACGACCGATCTTTTCATTACGATCGTCAACAATCGCACGGACTTCATGTGTTCTCAGATACATCTTTACCTGCTCAGCATAGTCATTGAACTTTTCACTGATCGGCAGAATGGCTACCTGATCGGGTGTCAGCCACAACGGGAATTTTCCGGCTGTATGCTCAATAAGCACTGCCACAAAGCGTTCCATCGATCCGAAAGGAGCACGATGAATCATTACCGGACGATGTTTCTGGTTATCAGATCCCATGTATTCGAGTTCAAAACGCTCCGGCAGGTTGTAGTCTACCTGGATTGTTCCCAACTGCCAGCGACGACCGATGGCATCTTTCACCATAAAATCAAGCTTAGGACCATAGAAAGCAGCCTCTCCATATTCTATTTTAGCCTTCAAACCTTTTTCTTCACAGGCTTCAATGATGGCTTGCTCTGCCTTTTCCCAGTTCTCATCACTACCGATATATTTCTCACGGTTAACCTTGTCACGCAGAGAAATCTGAGCTTCAAAGTTAGTAAAGTCCATTGAACGGAACACAATAGAGATAATATCCATTACGCGAAGGAATTCACCCTTCACCTGATCCGGACGACAGAATATGTGTGCATCATCCTGTGTAAAACTACGTACACGAGTCAAACCGTGAAGTTCACCGCTTTGTTCGTAGCGGCATACCGTACCAAACTCTGCAAGACGCAAAGGAAGGTCTTTGTACGAACGCGGGAAATTCTTATAAATCTCGCAATGATGCGGACAGTTCATTGGTTTCAAGAAGTACTCTTCACCTTCTTCGGGAGTATGTATCGGCTGGAAAGCATCTTTACCATATTTGGCATAGTGTCCGGAAGTTACATACAACAATTTATTACCGATAGGCGGAGTTATCACTTCCTGATAATCATAACGGGTCTGGATACGACGCAAGAACTCTTGCAGGCGCAAACGAAGTGCAGTTCCCTTTGGCAACCACATCGGAAGTCCCTTACCCACTGTATCAGAGAACATAAAAAGCTGCATCTCCTTACCAATCTTACGATGATCGCGCTTTTTAGCTTCTTCCATCAGCGTCAGGTATTCATCCAGCATTTTCTTTTTCGGGAAAGTAATACCATAAATACGAGTCAGCATCTTACGGTCTTCATGGCCACGCCAGTATGCACCTGCCACAGAAGTCAGTTTGATAGCCTTGATCGGAGCAGTAGTCAGCAAGTGAGGACCACGGCAAAGATCAGTAAAAGCTCCTTGCGTATAGGTAGTAATATGACCGTCTTCCAATTCGGATATCAATTCGCATTTGTAGGTTTCACCACGATCACCAAACATTTTCAAAGCATCGGTTTTTGCAATGTCTGCACGAACCACAGCCTCTTTCTTTGCCACCAACTCTGCCATTTTAGCTTCAATAGCCGGCAGATCAGCTTCTTTGATCACAGCTTCACCCGGATCAACATCATAGTAAAAACCATTCTCAATAGCCGGCCCAATACCAAACTGTATGCCTGGATAAAGTTCCTGCAATGCCTCTGCCAGCAAGTGAGCACTTGTATGCCAGAAAGCATGTTTACCTTCCTCGTCCTCCCATTTATAAAGTACGATAGAAGCATCTTCATTAATAGGGCGACCTAAATCATAAATTTCACCGTTCACGCCACAAGCCAGTACTTCCTGTGCCAGTCGCGAACTGATACTTTCTGCAATTTGCAAACCGTTCACTCCCTCGTTATATTCACGAACAGAGCCATCGGGAAATGTTATCTTTATCATAATGTGATGTTATATTTTTCTTTTTAGCACGCAAAGATAGTGCAAACCGAGAGCAGAATAAAATGAACGAGTTCATTTTTTATGCCAAGGTGCAGCTTTACTTCACTTTTTGGTGCAAAAATAGCTAAATCTTTTTGAGTTTTCTATTATTTATAAAAAAAATGTTATTCCATCTGATCGGTGAAACGTTTAATAATATTGTATGCCGAAACAATCCCCAGTTCACCAGCCTTACTCAAATCTGTAATTCCTTGCTTATTATTACCCAGGAAAATATGGGTCAATCCACGGTTATAATACGCATCTGCAAAATCGTGATTCAACTCGATGGCTTTGTCATAATCGACCAATGCAGAACGATAATCTTTCAACATTGCCGACACATTAGCACGATTGTAGTAAGCATAAACGAAATCGGGTGCCAAAGCAATCACACGGTTTAAATCTGCTATTACCGCATCATAATCTACCGCACCGATCTCCTTATGAGACGAATCGATGCCCTGTTTGGCACTTGTAGCTTCTTCGGCTTTTTGATACTCCAACTGCTTACAGCGCACCAAAGCTCTCATAAAGTAAGCAGGGAAGAATGTATCGTCCAGCAAGATGGCTTGTGTCAGGTCGTCAACCGAGCTTGTAAAATCCTGTACAAGATAAAAATCGAGCGCACGGGCAAAACGTTTCGCAGCACTCTTCTCATCTTCCACAATGGCAGAAGTATGGGCATCGATCAATGCAAAATGGAACTTAACCTGCTCTTCGGTCAACGGCGCTTCCATATTAGTAAGACGCAGACGCTTCGGGAATATACCCGTCTGGTTCAGTTCGTCAATGTAAGTATGATAGTTCACAGAACGCTTCACATCACTCATCTTCTCATAATAAGTAAGTGCAAACATCGGTTCGGGCTTGATATTCACGTTACGATCCTGTACTCTACCCCGGTAATCGCTCTTGTACTGCCGTTCCTGTTCAGAATCGTCTGCTATCACTATCTTACGATAGTTATTCATATTTTTATCCGACTTCTTACGTGTCTTGCCTTCGTCTTCTTCATCTTCATTATTCTCAGCCTTATCATCTTTATTATTTTGTGCCACATCTTTATTTGACACACCACCATTCTGACGATCGAGCTGCATTTTCATAATTTTGAAATCATCCGCTTCGGCTCCTTTGCGGTCTCCTATTTTCTTTCTGGCTTCAGCACGCTGATAATAACCTGCCAGGAAGTTAGGATACTGATCAATAACTGTAGTATAATCCTTGATCGCTCCCCGGTAATCTCCCGTTTGTGCACGCAACAATCCACGGTTAAAGGTAGCCATCATATTATCCGGTTCTATTTCAAGCACAAAGTTAAAATCTTCAATAGCACGGTTGTCATCTCCCACTTGTGCACGCAGCAAACCACGGTTATAATGCCCGATAAAATTGTTTGGATCTATATCCAAAGCGAGGTCATAGTCGCTCATGGCCCCTCTCAGATTGTTCTGATGGAAACGAGCCAAAGCACGATTAATATAATTCCCGGCATTCCGGGCACTCAAACGAATAGCCTGGTTGAAATCGGACTCAGCCTCTGCATACTTGGATTGTTGTAACTGTACAATAGCCCGTGACGACCATGCATCCGGATCGTATTTATCCAGCTCGATAGCTGTATTAAAATCATTCAATGCCCTAATAGTATCCTGCTGTTTTAAAGCCACTTCACCACGCATGAGATAGGCTCGTGTATATTTGGGAGATATGGCCAATAATTTACCCAAATCTTCTTCTGCAGCTTTATAATCTTTTTTCTGAATATGGCATAAAGTCAGATTGTGCCACAACGTAACATTCTCCGGTGCATAAAACAGGGCTTTCTGATAATCTTCAATCGCACCATCATACTTATTCTGCCGGATACGGGCCAACCCTCGAATCTGGTAAGCTCCCACAACAAAAGGATTACGCTCGATAGCTTTATCACAATCAGCCTCCGCACCCTGAAAATCATCCAGATTTATTTTAGCCAAGCCTCTGAAAAAATAAGGCTCGTACAAATAAGGTTTCGCATTGATTACCTGATTAAAGTATTGGATAGAGAGCACATAGTCTTCAAAATAAAGCGCATTACGGGCAATCATCATTACCCGCTCTGTATTTATTTGAGCATACACCAGCGTAGGCAGTAGCATGAGTGCTACTAATATCTTTTTTATCATTGGCCTTTGAATACTACTTAATAAGTGAAGCAAAAGTAATGCTTTTCGGCTATTAAACAGGGATATCGGTTAACTTTTTATATTTTTTGAGTATTTAGCCAAGAAGATTTACGATTTGACGATTTACAATTTACGATTAAAGTTACTTTTTTTCATAAATAAAACATTTATCAATCGTAAATAGTAAATCATCAAATCGTCCAATCGTAAATCCCCCCCTCACTTCACTTGTTTCATCTTATATGAGCTACGGGCTTTTCCCTTCAGCATTGTATTCAGTTTTCCCTTTATCATCTGTTTGCGAAGCGGAGAAATGTGATCAATAAACATTTTACCATCCAGATGATCGAACTCGTGCTGCATCACACGGGCCAGGTATCCTTCTACCACCTCATCGTGTTCAACGAAATCCTCGTCCATATACTTCACACGTATACGATCTCCTCTTTTCACTGTTTCATGAATACCCGGAAGGCTGAGGCAGCCCTCCTCCATTGCTACTTCATCTCCTCCCACTTCAAGGATGTGAGGGTTAATATAAGCACGATTAAAATCTTTAAACTCCGGATAATCTTCTGATAACGGATCCAGTGTAATGGTTACAACCCGGATAGGAAGTCCGATTTGAGGGGCAGCAAGACCAACTCCATCGGCATGGACCATTGTTTCAAACATATTCTCTATCAGCTTCTTCAGCTCCGGATAATCGGGCGTAATATCTTCGGCCACCTTTCTTAATACAGGCTGGCCGTATGTGTAAATTGGTAAAATCATATTTCTTTCTTATTCCTTATTTATATTATACGGTTGTCTCTTTACTAAAAACGTTTACTTTCGAGATATGTTTGCAAGATAATAGTAGCACTGATTTCATCTACCAAAGCCTTATTCTGACGATCTTTCTTTTTCAACCCGGCTTCCAGCATCGTGCGATGTGCCAACACAGAAGTAAAGCGTTCGTCTACAAACTCAACAGGCATTTCCGGTATTTTTTTCTTCAGCAAACGGACAAAAGGTTCAATATACTTCATGTTTTCAGAAACTTCATTATTCATCTGTTTGGGCAAACCAATAATGATGCGTTCTACCGGTTCTTTTTGTACATAACCAGCTATAAAGTCCAGTAACTCATGCGTAGGCACAGTTGTCAGACCATTTGCGATAATCTGCATTGTATCGCTAACAGCAAGTCCTGTACGTTTCCTACCATAATCTATTGCTAATATTCTACTCATAATTGGGGTACAAAAATACGATTATTATTTTGATTACATCCCATGAGGTACAAAAAAAAGGACGTCTGTTGCAGACGTCCTTTCTTTCATTCAAAGCTTTCGCTCTATAGAACCCATATTTTATTCCAGAATCACTACACGGTTCAGGAAGTTCTTACCGAACATATTGGCAGTTCCACCGAAGCCAACCAATTCAAGCTGATCTTTGCTTACGCCTTCTTTAACAAGTGCATCGTAAACGGCCTGAGCACGTGCTTCAGACAGTTTCTGATTCCACTTAGAGCTACCGGT
>NZ_CATJGZ010000029.1:0-6473 GCF_949740115.1 Bacteroides sp. 41_26 | reverse complement strand
GTGCCATTCAGGCACGCCCGCAGGAAAAATGGGTTATTATGTTCAATAGGGTTTTCTACAGCCCTGCACGTTCCCCGTGCTCCCGGGCTGCCCTGCGGATGATAGCCGCCGCCTTGTGTGCTTCCGGTTGCGGATGGCGTTCAGCCGCCACCCCGAAGGGGCCCTCGTCGGCTGTCCGAGCCGCAGTCTTACGGGCGTTCGTGACGGAAGTGTTTGCCCCTCCCTGCTTTTGCCGGCAAGCCGTCAAAGCGGGCACCTCCCCCCGCGGGGGAATAGTACGGCATACGTTCTCCCCTGCGGCATGCCTGCCGATGACAGCCGTAACCGGCTGCACGGCGGGACGGCTACGCCGCCCGCTGCATGCGGATATGGCAAAAAAGAACCGCTGTCCTCCGGGAAGGGGTAGAGTGACAGCGGTTCGGCGAGCTAACTGGTTAGGCAAGCAGGATTTAGATTTAAAATAAAAATGAAAAAGAATTTATTATGAAAAAATTAGAAGGAAAATGGTATTTTTATAGGTATTACACTTCGCGGGCACCTTGTCCAGATTATGTCGGATTTGCAAAATCGGTTTCCTGTACAGGTTTGTTTGATGCGGGCTTTGTATTGATTGGCATATTCATGGCCGACTGCAATTGTCAGGCAGGAGTATCTTACCTTATGTACCTTTAGTATGTACTTCGCTGCATTGATAATAATCGCTATCTGTTCGGCTCTACAGGAGGATGTAAGGCAGTCCAACAATTCAAAATCTCTTGTTTCGGTGGCATAATATAGTATCTTTTTTCCTCGTTGAAGAATGTAATTCAGCCGATACCAACCGCTTGCGTTGGTTCTGCGTCGATGGAAATACAGGATTTTGATAGTAGATTGTTTGCCCATAGTTCAAACGTATAATCGGGCAGGGAAAAATGAACGGCCCTGCTGACCCGCTGCACTACGTAATCTCAATGCGAAGCAAAGGAAAAACATATGCTAACCCATTACAAGTTAGACACGGGGGCAGAGCCGTTTTATCCTAAAGCTGCGGACATAAAATAGATTATGTCCGTAGCCAGTTTAAAACAAAGAGATGTTATCCCTTCGTTTCGCATTAATAAAAATACGTAGTGCACCACAAAGGTGGTGATTATTTTTGAATTGCCATAACAAAAGGATAAAAAATGTACAATGAAACACTTTTATTGATAGGATTGTTTGCTGAACGCCTTTGTATAGGGGAGATTTAATGAAAACAGAACGGTTCTGCTGACCCGCTGCACTATCAGACATTCGATGCAGAAACAAAGAAAGAAAAATATGCCGACCTATTACAGTATCAGGCACGGGAGCAGAACCGTTTATCTAAAGCTATCAAATAGCCGTCTCTCAGCAGCCGCCAAGTAACCGGCAAGGCCGACGCTACAGGAAACACACAAAGATGCACATAATTTCCGGTATCACCAGCGCAGCCCCTACACATTTTTTTTCTTTTTTCTTAAACATCCATCAGGACACGGACGGGCAGCCGGCAATGAATTTCGGCAGAAAATACCGCACGACGCAGGAGCGCAGGATATTTTGTGCTGAAATAGCGTAGCGGTCATTGATGGATGGACGGCTGCGCCCTATCTTCGTGCGGGAAAAGAGGAAAAAGACACGTTTACCGGCTTCCGTCGTCTTCCGGATTGAAGATATAGTTGTATTCGGTGATCGTCATGCAGTCAAACGGCGGTTCGGGCTTGAGTAACGTTCGGCAACTGGGTACAATCTGGGTTTGATTGCTGTGTATGGCTTCATCTATTATGTTTTGATATTGCCGGATGATTATTCGTTGCCCTATAATGACATATATACTGATAATCCATGTACTAATCACCAAGCAGTAAGCGGCTTTGTGTGGTAGACCAAAGAAGTTTTGTTTGCCGTAATTTTCCATATCAATAGATTTAAAAGGGACGTGCCCGCATTAGTGAATATAATTCTCAGAGAGGGAAGCGGCATCAACCCAGCAAAGCAATTATAAACCTAAACGGACACGCTTATTGAGTTGTAAGGATACAACGCAACCAGTCCGTTTAGTCGTTGCTTTGCTTAGAAAAAATTGCCGCTTTTTCTCAGAGTCTTGACTAAACGTAATAAAAACAAGGTGTTCTCTCGACGGAGAGCACGGAGCAAAGATACATAAATATGTAGAAAGAAAAACGTGTTTCTTTTGTATAACCGTGTGCATATATAAAGAAAAACGTGTTTTTTTTATATATCTCCATGAACGTATAAAGAAAACGCATCTTTTTTTATATATTTGTGCGTATCATCTTTATAAACGTATAAAAAGAAATGTATCAAATTCCCACGTTACCACTGCAACAAGAGATTGAAACGAAAGCCGTTTTGAAGCAAGCGGCCAAGTCGCACCGGAGACTTGCCGAACTGAAAGGGGCTGTTTTGTCTATGCCCAATACTACCATATTGATTAATACGCTGTCGCTGCAAGAGGCAAAAGACAGTTCGGCCGTAGAAAGTATCATTACTACCCACGACGAACTATATAAAGCCGAGTTATCACTCCATACGGCTATTACTGCTGCCACTAAGGAGGTGCAAAGCTATTCGGAAGCATTGATACACGGTTTTGAGTTGGTTAAGCAACACGGGTTGCTGACCTGTAACGACATGATTGAAATTTATAGGAGAATCAAGCACAATCAGGCAGGCTATCGGGTGACGCCGGGCACGGCTCTTATCAATGACCGTACGGGGGAAGCGGTATATGAACCGCCTCAGAGTTATGATGAAATAGTGTCCTGTATGTCTAATCTGGAAAAGTTCATTAATGACGATTCGGTTAGCGATCTGGACCCGCTGGTTAAGATGTGCGTCATTCATCATCAGTTTGAGAGTATTCACCCATTTTCCGATGGTAACGGCAGAACGGGGAGAATCGTCAATATCCTGTATTTGGTTATTCAAGGCTTGTTGGATTTGCCGGTGTTGTACCTGAGCCGCTATATCATCAAGAACAAAGGGGAATATTATCGTTTACTCCAAGCCGTCAGAGACAATCAGGAGTGGGAAGCATGGGTTCTGTTTCTCCTGAAAGGATTGGAAGAAACGTCTCAGGAGACAGTTGAACTTATCTTGAAAATGAAGTCTTTGATGATGGAATATAAAAAGAGAATCAGAGAGCAATTTCCCAAAATCTATTCGCAGGATTTGCTGAACAACCTGTTTAAGCATCCTTACACAAAAATAGATTTTGTATGTGATGAATTGGGCGTATCACGTCCCACTGCCACTTCGTACCTTAATCAGTTGGTTGATGCGGGCTTTCTAAGTAAAATGAAACTGGGACGGGATAACTTTTACCTGAATATGAATTTGTTCAATTTGTTGATAAATGCTTTTCATGTTGATATAAACGAAGCCAATAGCCAGCAGGTAGAAACAATCGGATAAGTTCTACGATATAAACGATTTCGCCCGGATGATGGAAATATCACCCGGGCGAATTGTTTTTTGTCCTCTCCTATAAAGGGCATTTAGCAGTGTTTATACACTTGGGTCTTCTCCTTCACCTTCGTTGCCTTCACCATTACCGCCCGCTTGGATTGTACCTGCTTTGGTGAAAGAGAGCGATTTACACATTGCTTTCAGGTCGGCGCAGGGTGTGAAGATGATGCGTGCCTTTACAATTTTGGCGGCATTTACTTCTTTTTCTTTCTCCATGCCCTGACTGGAAATGGAAATACGGAAACTTCCGAGATCGTTCAGGCGTACAATCTGCCCGTTGGCAAGTCGTTGCAACATAACAGTCATAAATGCGTCGAGCACCGCTTTTGCGTCCGAACCGGTCACCGTACAACGGTCGGCCACGGCACGGGTCATGCTTTTGAAATCATCCTCGCCGCTGCTTTGCACTTGGGCGTAATACTTTGCCGGTTCATCTTTTTTAAGAGGGTTTTTGCGAGCTACTACAGAATACTTGACAGCCATAATATATTAATTTTTAAGGGGTTAATAATGTTGCAAATGTATATATGTGCGTGAGACGGCCACGGGGTTCGTGCAGATACCTTCTGCTTTCTCCGTTTTTGATGTTCTTTTGTCCGGTTATGTAAATGGCTGTAAACGTGAATGTAATGCCTTGACAGGGCTAAAAAGAGGGGGTGAGTGCATCTTCTTTATGTTCCCGGCACTTCGTCAGGTGGAAATAAAAAAACGTCCGGACGATTTTTTATTTCGTCCGGACGTTTTCGGATGTTTTTCAGTGCGTTTTGCCCTGTTAATCCATCGGGTCGATAACTTCGCCGCCTTCGCCGTCGGGGTCTTCCGGTTTTTCCATCGTTCCGCCGAATTTCGTAAATTTGATTGAGGTACACATGTTTTTCAGTTCCTTGCAGGGGCGGAACAAGATGCGTGCTTTCGTAATCTTGCTTGCGTTGAACGCCTTTTCGGTGTCTACGCCTTGCGATGTGGCAGAGATACGGAACGTGCCGAGGTCGTTGATACGTACAATTTTGCCATCTTTGAGTTGTGCGGACATCTCTTTCATAACGGCGTCCATGACCGCTTTAACGTCTGAGGATGTAACAGAACAACGTCCTTCTACTGCGGCGGCAAGATCGTCAAAGGTGTATTCGTCCTTTGCCTGTATTTGGGCGTAGAATTTGGCGGGTTCCTCTTTCTTTTGGGGGTTGGTGCGGGTGATAACGGAATAAGCTACATAAGCCATAATTGTGTGAGTTTTGTTTTTAGTTATACAATCGGTTTGTTTGTACTGCAAATGTACCTTTATTGAGTAAATGGGGCGGGCGGTGTGTCCTCATGTGCCTTGTTATGTGCGGTTATGGCATGAAAAAAGAGCCGCACGGGGTTAGCGTACGGCTCTCAAAAGAGGATTGACTTTATTTGCCCGTGTCTTCGTTGGCGGTTTGACCTGTCAACCAAGTGACGAACTTACAAAGAACTCTTAGCACTTTGAGAGTGCCTTTCCAAAACGGTTTCATTGTGACCTCCTTTTTAAATGATTCGCCGGCAAAGGTAGGGGCTTGCTACGGTGGTGTTGTCGGTTCGGGCGGCTGCGGGCTGGTAGTGGCATTTGTATCCGCTTTTTCGTCCGGTTACAGTGCGGCGTATTCGTTTGCAGCGTTGAAACAGGGGCACATCTTGATATATTCTTGTGGTTCAATGACGCCATTTCCGTTCAGGTCGGGGCTGAGGTCACGATGTCCGCAGATGCGTGTTGCGGGGTAGGTATTACGAAGCTGACGGAGTAGGGCGATTAGGGTTTGTTTCTGCTGCGGCGTACGTGTGTCGGTTGGCTGTGCGTTTGCGTCGAGTCCACCTTCGTAGGCTATACCGATACTGTGTGCGTTGTATCCTTTGGCGTGCGCTCCGGTCAGGTTGATTTCACGCATGGCATGTACTTGTCCGTCCCGGGTGATGTAGAAATGATAGCCGCAACCGTTGAAACCCCGGCGGCGGTGTTCGGCGTCAAGGGCTTCGGGTGTCAGGGTGGAAGTGCAGCGGGATGCGGTGCAGTGGATTACGATCAGGTTGATAGTGCGTGTCATGGTGTCAGTTAAAAGGGTGATCCGAATGCGTTTGCGATAAGGTCTTTTTGCCGGGGCGTGATGATGCGTTGCTGGGTGTGGTAGTTGGTTTTGTCCAGTTCGGCCAGTAACTCGGGACTGTCGGTAATCCATTGTTTCAGGCGTTTGCTTGCGCTTGCCGGTGCGATGTTGGGGAAGTAGAGGACGGCAAGTTCTTTGATTCCGTAAGCCCGGTTTTCAAGTTGCTGCGGGGTGGTTGCCTTACGTTGGAGGTTAGGTACGTTGTTAGATGATGATAAGTTGTTCATATTGAAGGTGGTTGGTTTGTTTCCTGTAGTAAAGGTACGATATTTATTTGTTGCTGGTACGAGCCGTTTGTGATTTGTACGGATATATACAGTTAACATGGAGATTTATTGCTGAGGGAAGGGCTTTTGTGTAAAATGTGACGTGATTGGTGACGTTGGTAGCTTTTGTGACGTAAAATGTGACGTAATTGGTGACGTTAGTAGCTTTTGTGACGTAAAATGTGACGTAATTGGTGACGTTGGTAGCTTTTGTGACGTAAAATGTGACGTGGTTTTTTGCCGTAGCCGTCCCGCCGTGCAGCCGGTTACGGCTGTCGTCGGCAGGCACGCCGCAGGGGAGAACGTATGCCGTACTATTCCCCCGCGGGGGGGAGGCGCCCGCTTTGACGGCTTGCCGGCAAAAGCAGGGAGGGGGCAAATACTTCCGTCACGAATGCCCGTAATACTGCGGCTCGGACAGCCGACGAGGGCCCCTTTGGGGTGGCGGCTGAACGCCATCCGCAACCGGAAGCACACAGGGCGGCGGCTATCGTCCGCAGGGCAGCCCGGGAGCACGGGGAACGTGCAGGGCTGTAGAAAACCCTATTGAACATAATAACCCATTTTTCCTGCGGGCGTGCCTGAATGGCAC
>NZ_CATJGZ010000028.1:0-4824 GCF_949740115.1 Bacteroides sp. 41_26 | reverse complement strand
CCACAGAATAAGCCATGTAGACTTATTTTTCTGGATAACAACATTCCGCAAATTTCGCTTTATTATCAGCCAGTTATAGGCGATAGCATCCCTGAAATAAATCGACAAGAGTGGAATATAAGTTATAATCTGGGCAAAAACTGGAAACAAACAACAAAAGGTAAGAAAAAAAACGGTTCGCTGTTTAAAGTAGATATAGTGGTTTATCCGGAATTATACTTTAAGAATGTGGTTATCACACAAATCTATCAGGTATTATTCAACCTGTCACCTGCAATAGAGGTCTCTCTTTGGAAAGGCATGAAGTTGACGGCACAAATGATATTGCCAATATATAACGATGGATACCCGGATGGGTACAAGAAGGTACGCCCGGGATTTGTTGAACTGGTACAAAGTGTAAGACTACCTTATAATACATTTGCCAGACTTGCAATAGGGCACTTCAATAACGATAGATATGGCGTGGATTTACAAATGACTCACCACTTGATATGGGATGAAAGATTTACCATTGAAGGGCGCGTTGGATATACAGGAACTGGATATTGGGATGGATTTACATTGCATTACGGAACCAAAAGACGTGTAACCTGGTCTGTAGGAGGAAGTTTTTACTGGCCTAAATACAACGTAGAAACATCTTTGAAAGTAGAGCAATATTTATTGGGTGAAAAAGGAGTCAGAGTTGATTGTATCCGCCACTTCCGTTATGCATCTATTGGTTTTTATGCAATGAAAGCCGATGGAGTTAAGGCTAATGGAGGTTTCCGTTTTCAGATAGCTCTTCCACCTTATAAATACAAACGCAAAAGGTATATACCGCGTGTAACTACTTCTAATAACTTTGGTATAGCCTATAATGCAGGAAATGAGCAGTATTATTATAAAGGATATAAAGCTACGCCCTATGAAAACATAATGCAGAATAATAGTTTTAACCCATATTTTATTAAATCAGAATTATCAAATTATTAATTTTAATTTTATTGAGATGAAAGTGAAAAGTAATTTTTTTAGTTTTAACGCTAAGTTAGCGTTAATGTTAGTAGCGATTTGCGGTATGTTCGCAAGTTGTTACGAAAAAGAGGAAATTGATGTACCGACACCAAGTACAACACCAGCCAAATATTATGTAAAAGGTATCGTTACAGATGCTACAACTGGTGCCGCAATGACTGCTTTTACTGTAAATGGTCAATCATTTACTTCGGCAAACGGTGAATACTCACTCCAACTTGAAGCAACCGGAGTACAGACTATTACCATCAAAGCGGATAACTACATTACATTAAGCAAATCTATTGATGTAAAAGCATTGCCCAACGGAGAAACAGGAACTTATGTTGTAGATGCAGCACTCGAACCGGTAGCAATAGACATACCAGATCCGGAATACATGACTAACCAATATAATATTAACGGAACTTTGTATGACATAGATGGTAACAAGGTTAAATTTGCAGCAGGTGACAAAGTTACTATCGAAGGCCAGACAGTGAAATATAATGTTGGCGAAAGTACATTTACTGTTGAAAATGTTACTCCAGGTAACTATATCGCTTTTGTAAATGTAGCAGGATATACAAAAACCTACGCACAGATTGTTATTACAGAAGCTCCTTTGAAAGAAGGTACAGGAGTAAATACTATCGTAACAAGAGCAAACGTTGTTTTACAGAAGATCGCAGAAGAACCGGAGCCAGAACCAGCAGCTAAATATTACATTGAAGGTAACATCTGGGGAGCAAATAATGTGATAGTAGACGGAGCAACTGTTGAGATTAACTTAACTAATGGTCAGTCATTCACACCAAGTATCAATAACGGTTACTACAAACAAGAAATTCCTGCAGAATATGTAGGTCCTACTGTATTGGCAACTGTGAAAGTAAGCAAATCTACTTATTATCCGTTTGCATGTAGCTTCCTGATGGTTCCCGTATCAGCAGGCCAAACATCGGTATCCACTGTAAATATAACTTTGATTCCAATCAATAAAGATACAACAGAAGATGGTTCTATTGGTGGTAACACTAACTTGAATCCGGTAGAAAATGGAAAAACTGAGGTTAAAGACAAAAATGTAATCGCACAAGAAGAGGCTGCACCAGTTGTAAAAGAAGACGGAACTGAAGTTAAAGTAACAGTAAACGATGTTCTCGATGCAATGGAAGAAGCAACAGGAGAAACTGTTACAGCTGATAAAATTACTACTGTAACAACTACAACTGAATTAAATAAAGATTTGGTTTCAGACATCGTAAATGCTGACGGAACAGTTCAACAGATTAAAGATATTGTTTCATTGCCTACAAGTGCCGTAGTTATTTACACTCAAAACGAAGGTGAAGGTAGCACAGTAGCACAGAACATCAACGTATCTCGTGACCTTGCAACAGAAAAAGCAGAAGCAGCTGTACGTACTTATGAAGGTACACCAAAGGGTGTTGTATTTGCTACCCCATTAAATATCACATTTGGATCTGAAATTGCTACAACAGAAAAAGCTGACTATCTATTGCCTGTATTATATTACAATGAAATAAGCAAAACATGGGTAGAAGATAAAGTACAAGGTGTTGTAAACTATGCAATGCCACAAGATAACGGTCAGTTCAAAGCTGAAATCCGCCACTTCTCTAAATTCAAATTTGGTTTCACATCAAAGATTGACAAGAGTAAAGAAGAAGCTCCTTTAGCTGAAGAATTCAAACCGTATCCATGCTTCACTGGCAACTACGATCAGATTATTACTGTAAAAGGCCAGTATAAGGGTGGTAGCAGATATATTGGTAACACACCTCAGCTGGAAGCAGATGCTAAACTCACAGGAGTGAAAGAAACTACAAAGAAACATATAGTTGAACTTTTGCAGAAGATGATCAAAGCAGATAACATGAACATTCTGCCTCAGCCAAATTATAAGGATGTCGCTTTCTCTCAGGATATGAGTATTTCGCCCAATCAGCAAATTGAAGGTTTCACTATCACAAGAAGTGAAAAAGAAATCACATACTCCATTACAGTTATCAAGGCTGACAGAACTCCTGTTACATTGACTGTAACTGTAGCTTCTGTTGTTTCTTACAAGATCGCTCCAAAACAAACTCCAAGTCATGGTCACGGTCATGGAGACAACCTGAATGCAGGTGGTGGTATTGTTGACCTGGATTAATTTTGTGAGTACTAAGTAATTGAATCGAAAGCATTTATAATATATAAAATGAGTTTAAAACGAATCTATATTGTATTATTACTTATAAGTATACCTTATATGCTTTCGGCTCAATTAACCTATGGAACCACAGGATTGCTGCATGCTCCTTCGGCAGAGATGCAGAAAGATAAAACAGTAATGCTGGGGGCCAATTTTTTAAATAAGGGGATAACTCCTCCTACATGGTATTACCATACGTATAATTATTACCTGAATGTAACTATAATGCCCTGGCTGGAAGTAGCGTATACTTGTACACTTTTCAAAGCCGAAGCATTGGGACTAAAACCTTATGGTTATACAGGGTTTACGAATCAGGACCGGTATTTCTCAGTCCGATTGCTTGCTTTGAAGGAAGGCCAATTCTGGAAGTATACGCCTGCAGTAGTTTTAGGGACCTCAGATCCTTTTACTTCATCAGGAGATGTGATAGCTTCCGATAAGGGGAACGGATATTACAGCCGCTTTTATATAGCTGCGACCAAACATATCCGGATAGGTAAAGAAACACTTGGTGTTCATCTCTCCTATCTTTATAACAGGAGAATAGAATATCATTTGAACGGCATTGCAGCAGGTATTACCTATAATCCGTCTTTCCATCCACAGCTACGACTGATAGCCGAATATGACTCGAAAGATTTTGCGTTGGGAGCCACTTATCTGCTTTTCAATCATCTTCATGCACAGATAGAATTGCAAAGGATGAAATATTTCACAGGAGGATTGACCTTTCAATTCCGATTGAAATAAAAAGAGATAAGAAAGAGTTGAAATATTAAAAATTAAAAACAATGAAAAGCAAAGTAGTAATATTATCTTTACTGTTGACCGGAGCAGCCATCTCAGCTTCTGCACAGACCAAAGAGAAGTTCTATACCGAAAGGGCTAAGGACAATATCTTTATCAGTGTGGGTGCCGGAGCACAAGGATGTGTAAATCCGAACAACTTTGATTATGGCTTTGGACATGCCATAACTCCGCTGATCCATGTATCAGTAGGAAAACTAATCAATCCCGTATGGGGAGTGCGTGCTCAGGTAGCCGGCATGTGGAGTACACTATATACTGACTACAACAGAGTGAAAGGCGATTATGCCGAATACAAGAACAAGAAGTACTTCACACTGCGTGCAGACGCTATGTACAACCTCAGCAATGCTATTGCAGGTTACAATCCGGACCGTCTGTTCAATGTTTCTGTATTTGCAGGCCCAGGTTTGACATTTGCAAAAGCTTATGGCAAAATGGATAAGATGAATGCGCTGGTCAACGGTTCAGTTGGTTTGGCAGGACAATTCAACGTAAGCAAATACATCGATATTAATATTGAAGCAAGAGGCGAAGTTTCTCCTTCTATATTTGGTAAATACAGTAGTGCATATACAGACGGTGCAGTTTCTCTGACTGCCGGTGTAACTTACACATTCGGCGGTAAGAAGTTTGTATCTTGCAACTCTAAGGTAGACCAGAGCGCTATCAATGATGAATTGAACAAATATCGTGACGAACTGGCACAGGCTCAGACGGATCTGGCAGATGCAAAGAATGCATTGGCTAACGTGAAACCTGTGACTAAGGAAGTTGTGAAGGAAGTAGAAGTG
>NZ_CATJGZ010000027.1:0-4777 GCF_949740115.1 Bacteroides sp. 41_26 | reverse complement strand
TAGTCGTCACATAGCCCGCTATGCTCCTCGTAAAAACGAAAAAATATCCTCAAAAATAACTCTCAAAAGAATGCTGAACAAAATTTAAACAGGCTCTTAATATTATTTTTATTTGGAATGTGTAGGGATATATTGAAGAGCATTTATGTTTGGATTGATAATATCTCAATTGGAAAAGATTTTTAGCCATTTTAAAATTACCAGGTATTTGAAAGGGCGGTGGTATGAATCTGTTTGTAGGTCTGTGAATATGTAATTATGATAAATGATGTGTGAAGAATCCAATTATTTGATAGTAAGGATATTAACTTGTTGATAACTTTAGCGTCTACCTGTTGATAACATTGTTCATAACTTTGTGGATAAAGAATGGGGTAGGGAGAAAAAAGAAAGATTCTCTTGTTTGGAGGTGCAAAGATAACGGTTATTTTTGAATTTCCTATAATTGAGTTTAAATAAAAAGAGTACTCCTTTCATCACGAATGGAGTACCCTTGAGTTGTGTGTTTTTTATAAGAGTAGAATTTATTTCTTTCGGGTTATTGTATGAAGTACGTTCCCCTTTTTATCGATCATACGCAGGTTGAATTCTTTTTTATCAATAGAACAGACAGAAAAACCAGGTTCCGGACTACAGAACAGTGTTCCTTCGATCGGTTTTACTTTACGTGCCAGTGAGCCGGAAGAATTGACAACGTAGTCAATATCGCTTCCTGATACGCGGATATGCTGGAAGTTATGAATGTGTCCGCAGATATACATATCTACATGATGTTTTCTCAGGATGGGATCCAGATATTTCTGCAGGTCGTCTCGTTCACTGGTATCTTTGGGAGTTTCAGCGTAGATAGGGTGGTGTCCTACTACAGCTACCCAGTCTTCTTTGGCTGCGGTCAGTACTGAGTCTACCCAAGCGAGCTGTTTTTCTCTGTTTTGCTTGCAGGCATCCGGATAAGTCTCTTTTTCATTGCGGTATTTATTAATGATGGGGGCAGTATCCAACCAAACGACGCGGACGGTTGTACCTTCTTCATTGAATACCTTGGTGTAGTAGCGGGCAGGCATGGACCAGCGGCGGCTTATATTACTATAGTCAAGTACGGCTTGGGTATTACCGCGATATTCATGATTTCCCAATACAGGAAACCAGTCGATCATTAACTCCGGATGCGAGTAGATTAATTCGTAATTTGTCATCCATAGAGGGTCATTGACGCTGCGTACACCTTCGAAATGGTGAATATCTCCGGTGGCAACAACGAACTCAGGACCGATTTCTTCTGCCATCGTTCCCATTAGTTCGGCAATTGGCTTTTGGTCATAATATCCGTTTCGTCCCAGATCGTTGGCAATATAGAAATTGAATTTTTTATCGAAGATGGAATAGTCGCTCTTTTGTGCATATCCTATTGTACAGATTGTGATAAACAGAAGAACGAGAAGGCTTTTTGTTTTCATTTTATAAATTGTTTCTTATTGATTATTAATAGATACTTGCTTTGCGTCTTTTTATAGGGATTTAGAAATTGATTTTGACTCCTGCATTTACCTTTACACCATAATGTTCTGATTGCATGGTGCGTTCTGATATTCCCTGGTAATAACGCAGAGGTTGGTTTAGCAGATTGTTAGCCTCGGCATAAAAAGTTGTTCTCAGTTTTTTACCAAAAGTATAACTGGCGTTTACATCCATGTAGTTTACTTTATCATAATAACGGTCGTAGAAAGCGCTTTCACCCATTTCATCAATAAAATCGGATGCGAAATTGTAAGATAAGCGTACGTTGAGTCCTCCTTTTTCAAAGTAGAGAGACGCATTGGCTGTATGTTCCGGTGATCCGGGCAGTTTCAGGTCTTTTTCGTTTTCACGTCCGGTGAAGTTGAAGTTGTTCACCTTGCTATGTGTATAGGTATAGGTTCCGTAGAATCCAACACACTTTAAGGCGGGAGCGATGAAACCGAAATCCCGTTGGTAGCCTACTTCTACACCCAATAAATTGGCATCTCCTGCATTGCGGGGTTGCATGAATTTATCATAAGAATTGCCTTCATACTCATATCCTCTGACTGTTTGGGTTACGATGAAGTCATTGATGTCTTTGTAATATATACCAATACTGACAAGTCCTACACTTTTGAAATAATAATCTGCACTCAGATCGAAGTTAAACGAAGTGGTCGGTTTTAATTCCGGGTTACCAAGTGTCAATTCGTTGTCTTTGTTGTTGATATTTACATTCGGTATCAATGCTGAGTATTTGGGGCGCGAAAGTGTTTCGGTGAATGAACCGCGAATCTTGAAATCTTCACTGACGTTGTACTTCAATAAGACGGAAGGTAAAACGTTCAGGTAGCTGTCTTTTACATCCGGGGTAACAGTCAATGATTCCGGATCGCCATCGTCGTTCAGTGTCAGTTTGCGTCCGTTGTATTTCAAATGGGTATTTTCCAGACGCAAACCTACCATTGCACTAAGTTTCTTACCGAAGTTCTGGTCGAAACGAAGGTAGCCGGCGGTAACTGTTTCACGTGCTTTGTATTCGCCTGCCAGCTCTTCCAGATTTTCTGTTTTATTAAACAGGCTGCTGTTGTTCAGGTCGAGCCCTCCCACATATTCTTTACTGATAAATGTCCCTGCTTTGTATTTTTCTCCGGGCATATATCCATTTCTGTTTTGTTCGCTGGTATTGGAAAAACTATTTGAATTAAAAGCCTTTTCGTCCACTGGCTCATAATCATAAAACTCCAGATCTTTGTCTTTACTCTTGTCTACTACTTTGGCTCCGAATCGCAACTGATTACTATAGAATCCTTTCACTAATGGTAGTTTGAAATTCATTGAAAACTTAAGATCTTTCTCTACAATATCTTCCTGCTGCTCTGTAAGTTCTTGCAGGGAGAAATCATTATTAAGTATAAGCGTCGAACCGGCTTGTGCTGAAGCATAGGGTCTTCTTATATCGCTCAGGTCTATGTCGAAATTCTGTTTCTTTAGTTCATATCCCAGGTAGCGTTCGTTGGGACGCTCTTCTGAGGCACGGGCATAAGAGGCATTCCAGTCCATGGATAACTTGCCGAAAAGATGTTCGCCACCGAGAGTGAAATCCATCGTACGCTGACGCTCGAGGCGGGCGTTACGGTTGTTTGGACTTCCAGCCTTTGTCTGTAGGCGTACAGAGGCCTTGTTGTCGGCAACTGCGCCTTCTTTCTTCTTATTAACATCTTTGTTCAAATCTTTCAGAGTAAGGCGATACCGGTTTTCCCAGTCATTGCGATTGTTGAATATTCCTTTGAAGAATAACTTATGATTTGCGTTTATATCCCAGTCCAATGCTGCCGAGTAACTTTGGCGCTCACGGGTTACGTAGTATTGGCGAATCTGGTAATCAGTCAGGCAGATTGTTCCTTTTGAATCTGTATCCCAGACAAATTCTACATCATCAGATCCTGAGGGAGCATTTTGATAGGAAGCAGAAAGCATGACACCCAGTTTATCATTGAAAAAACGATCACCATAGGTGAAACCCAGGTTGAGTTGGGCTTTTTCACTGATCCAGTTATATCCGCTTCCGGCAGTAGCAGTGATTGTACGTTTGTAAGGAGAGTTCTTGGTAACCAGATTGATCGATCCGCCAATGGCATCTCCGTCCATATCCGGGGTTACTACTTTATTTACTTCAATGGTTTGTATCATATCCGCCGGGATAAGGTCTAACTGTACATTACGTGTATCGCCTTCGGCGGAAGGAATACGATTACCATTGATAGTGACCGAGCTTAAATCAGCAGAGGTTCCGCGAACTTGTCCGAAACGAGCTTCGCCCTGATCATATTGTACATTAATACCTGAGATACGTTTAAGTGCGTCTCCGATATTTGAGTCGGGGAATTTCCCCACCTGATCGGCAGAAACAACGTTGGTGATACCCAGGCTGTTTTTTTGTGAGTTAATAGCCCGGCGTTGCCCTTGAAAAGCGCCTCCTACTACTACCTCTTGTAGCTCTAATCCTTCGTTGAGTACAACATCTTTTTCCAAAGTCCTTCCGGCAGGAATCGTAATTTTCATCTCTACCGGTGAGTAGCCGACGTAACTGATTTTTATGGTGTAGGTGCCTGGATTCAGATTGGAAAATGTGTAATATCCATTGACGTCACTTGTTACTCCCGTGTGTAAGTTTTCAATATAGATAGATGCTCCGGGGAGTGTTTGTTTGGAAGCATCGATGATTCGTCCGCGGATTGTTCCTTGCTTGACTACATTTACTTTCTCTTCGGCGAAAGTATTGCTGCTCATGTTTAAAAATAAGAGAATCAATGAGACTAATTTAACGAGTCGTTTCATATTTGTTAGTATGCGTTAATAATATGCCGCAAAAGTAGGGGGATCATATTTCATTTTCTTTGCTGGATATTGAAGATGCGGTAACAAATATGTTTCGTTTGTGTGTCGGTGTTATCTGAAGTTGGTTGTTTATATATTGTGAGTTAATAATTACGGGCAGTATGTGGCGTGAAGTTAATTTGTTGTATATAAATTCGTTACCCTGTTGATAACTTTATAGTACACCTGTTGATAACCTTGTTAATAACTCTGTGGATTAATAATGAAAAAAAAGAAGAGGAATGTAGTGAAATAAAAAAGCGCCCAAGAGTGGAAGCCTCCCAAACGCTATTTTCTGTAGTAGCGGGACCCGGGATTGAACCGGGGACCTCATGATTATGAATCATGCGCTCTAACCAGCTGAGCTATCCCGCCATCGTTTCTCGATTGCGGGTGC
>NZ_CATJGZ010000026.1:0-4738 GCF_949740115.1 Bacteroides sp. 41_26 | reverse complement strand
TCTTCCTGCAATTCCGCAGCATCAGCATCGGTCATGTCCCATAATTCCTTAAAGGTCACTTCATCGTCTTCAAGCGCACTGTTAGCATATTTCTCTATTTTTTCCGACAAGTATTTGTAAAAGATAAACCCCAAGGTAAAATACATAAAGTCGCTTGCCGACATATTGCCACGCAAACGGTTTGCGACCTCCCAAAGTTGGTCACGGAGTTTCTGTTGTAATTCTTCGCTCATAATTTTATTTCAATTCTTTAATTTCATAACCCAATTTATCGGCAAGCTCAAAAATCTTACCTATATTTCCTTTTCCATGCTGTGATGAAACAACAAATTTAACACCATCATTAGAAATAAGGATGTCTTTTTCAAACCATCTTTTATGAGTGTCAGATGTTTGACTTTTCCAACGGTTTACTTCATCAACTGTTTTAATTAAACGATTAGGCAATAATTCAACTAATTCATTATAATTAACATGGTTAGAACCGACATAAACACGAATAACCTCTAATGCCAGCCTACCTTTTCCATAAGAACCAACTCCGTTAAGTGAATACTTTGTATAATCTTTTCCGTGATTGGTGCATTTTTGAATAGGCATAGATATTGGGTTATCACTACACACAGGTTGATTATTATCATACTCTGTTACGACAGCATCATCAATGGTTAATGCTATTTCTTTAAGAATTTCCAGTGCTTTTTGTGGTGCAACATTAAAAAACTCTCGGTTCTGACGAATACGAAAGTTCGTCAAATTGTCAATTATATTGTGTACAAGTTTTTCGACCTCATTATATTTTGCCGTTTTAATTGTGGCAAATATCTCAAAAGGCAAAGGTACAGCCGTATTATCAAGTTCCTTTGAGCGTACATCAACAGGTCTGGAACTTTTACCAATCTTTACCCAATCCTCACGAAAACTTGGATTGGTTAAAATATAAACATATCCTGGTTCTTTTATCTTATCCATACTCTTTAATCCCAACTAAAAGTTCTAATGATACAACGCAGACGGTCAAGAATGCGTGTCAATGCTTTTCTTGTCTTTATCAGGCCAAGATGTTTCTCTCTCAAAGCCTTTTGTATAATTTCCGGCTGTTCCTTCTGCAAATAGTCATACTCTTTTATATAGAGATTAAGCACCTCGGAAGAAATTTGTTCTTCATCAGCCAAATCACATATAGCTTTATTTCGTTCAGATACAATATACTGGTTCAGGCGTTCCTCCAATTCATTTGTACCGTCAGCCTTATTACGCCCAGTCATGAAGTTTTCCTTGTCTTCATCCACATTCTTTTTGATAAAGCCGTCTATGAGTTTGGCTTTGCCTCTCATTCCAGCATCCTTAATCATAGTATCAATGATATGCTGGCGTTTGGCAGAATAATCATCGCTATATGGGTCAAGGTCGGCAATGAGCTCAAGGATATAAGCCACATTAATAATGTCACTGTGCAGAAGTTCAAGACAGAAATCTATATCTTCCAAGCCTTGATTACTGCCGTATGGCACAGGATCTTCCGCAACAACCGGTGGTGTAACTGGAGGATTGATAAAGCCAACTGTTATGTCGAGGTATTTACTCTTATAGTCGTTGAATTGTTGTTCTGTTAGTCCAAGATCGTCCGCATCTTCGCTATAATCTTCGTATATCTGGATTTCTGCGTGTTTGCGGATTATATCACGAAAAGCTAGCACAAAATTCTTTTTGTCGTTTTCACTTTGCAGAAAGTCTATGCTGCCGGGCGTAGGATATTTTTGAAGAAACTCTGTTGCTAAAGTTCTGTATTCCTGTTTTACTTCCTCAAACGGAGGGCGCACTATATCCTCAGGATTGTCAGAGTTACTAAATAACCTGATAGACGTATCAACATTACTTTTCAAGTCTCGAAAACAAACGATTTTACCAAAACGCTTCTTCTCGTTCAGTACTCGGTTGGTACGACTGAACGCTTGCAGCAAGCCATGATACTCCATGTTTTTATCCACATAGAGCGTATTCAGTTTCTTGCTGTCAAAGCCGGTTAAGAACATACCCACGACAAGGCAAAGGTCAAGCGGTTTCATGTCCGTTTTCTTCTTTTTCATGCGCAGGTTGATGTCATCATAGTATGCTCGGAAATTCTCAGTCGTGAAAGCTGTTCCGTACATTTTATTGTAATCATCCATGATGGCTTGCAGTTCGTCAGCTTCGCCTACACTTTGACTTGTATATTGACCTGTACCCATACCTGTCTGGTCATCATCCTGGCTACTATTGGCTGCGTATGTAAACACTGCACCGATTCGGATTTTAGGATTCAAAGATTTGAAAATCTTGTAATAGCGTATAAGCATCGGAACGGACTGCACGGCAAACAAGGCATCAAATTCTCCATCAAATGTGGATTTGTTGAAATTGTTAAGGATGAATTTTGCAATTTCTTCCATCCGGGCTTGATTGTCATTATCAACGACTTCATTGCCGTGATAGTATTCCACAAGGAAACCAAGCACGTTTTCATCCGCAATGGCATCCTTAATCAGATATTTATGGAGGCAATTGCCGAATATTTCTTTGGTGGTATGTCCGTCCACCGCATTCTCAGTAAAGATAGGCGTTCCGGTAAAGCCGAATATCCGGGCATTGTCAAAGAACTTCATAATCTTCTTGTGGCTGTCCCCGAAATGACTGCGATGACACTCATCAAATATCATTACGATACGTGAGTGACGGACAGATTCAATCTTGTTGCTATACCAAGTCTTGCTGACTGCGGAGTTGAGTTTCTGAATGGTAGTGATAATAATCTTTGAATTGCTTTGCAGTCGCTTCACAAGTTCATCCGTATTGTCGGTACTATCCACCGCACCCGGCTCAAATGCCTCGTATTCCGATTGTGTCTGAGTGTCGAGGTCATGACGGTCAACTACAAACATCACTTTATCTACATCATCCAATTCCGATACAAGCTGTGCCGCCTTGAATGAAGTTAATGTTTTTCCAGCACCTGTTGTATGCCAGATATAGCCATTGTCGTTAGAGTTTTGTACCCTGTCCAAAATCTTCTCTACCGCATAAAATTGATAAGGGCGAAGCACCATCAGGCACTTGTCGCCCTCATGCAGTACAATATATTTTCCTATAATTTTACCGAGCGTACACTTCTCTAAGAAAAATACGGCAAACTTATCCAACTCATTGAACGGATGATTGGCAGCATCAGTCCAGTTGAATGTGAATTTATAACCACTATTCGGATTATTGGCGAAATAACGTGTATTTATTCCGTTTGATATGACAAACAACTGGATATAGTCAAATAGTCCGTGGAATGAAGTCTTGTGGTAACGCTGTATTTGATTGTATGCTTGTTTCAGTTCCACGCCACGGCGTTTCAATTCAATCTGAACCAAAGGCAAACCATTTATAAGAATGGTTACATCATAACGGCATTTCTTACGTCCTTCCACCGTAATTTGGTTCGACACCTGAAACTCATTCTGACACCATTGCTGACGATTGAGAAACTCCACCCAAATGCGCTTGCCATCTGACGTGTCAAGCGGATAGAGGTCCCGGAGTTTTTTTGCTTTTTCAAAGCGCGTACCACCTTCCAGGTAGATAAGTATCTTTTCAAATTCCTCATCGGTAAATTCAGTACGACCATGCTCTGACAACCGCTTATGATTATGCTTCTCCAACTGCCGTTTGAAATTGGCTTGAAGATTATCTTCCTCTGCAATCTGGACATATTCATAGTCCATTTGTTGAAGGGCAGCGATAAGTCCGGCTTCTAATGCCGCTTCACTTTGTATTGACATAAATCTGCTTTATTCGTTATTCATTTCTATTTAGACTTTTGATAATCTCGATGCCTAATGCATTCTCTATTTTGCATATAGTCTCCAGTGACATATTCTTTTTCCCTTTCAATATTTTTGAAATATATTGTTGGGTACAATTCATCTTCTCAGCAAGCATTAATTGCGTAAAGCCAAGTTCCGCCATCCGCTTAGACATAACCCCGGCTATTAACTGTGAATACTCTACCCAATTCTTTTTATCTTGCTCAATTCTGATTTCTGATCCTGTAACGTCCAAAGCTTTACAGGAAATTTTGTCTGCTGCTATATTCATTAAAAAGATTACTTTATCGCACGTCTACATGCAAAGATAATGCAATTATTTGATAAATTACAACCAATGAGTTGTATTGTAGCTATATTAACTCAATTTTCTACTTATCAGTTTACGGAATAGAAGCCAGGTATCCACAAATAAACTATAGATATATAAAACAGACCGGCAGATATGCCTCGTATCTGTGACACCAGGCAAGTTTCAGCCGACAGGTTCATACAATCATGCAGATAAACCAGGACAGTTGCCAAAGACAGAGCCTTTAAGGTTACACTACTCTTCACTTCAAAGGCTCTGACATTGGCAACTGGTTACCGGTGGCTCGTCTGAAAACGCAAACAAGCAGGCCGTCCCGATGATGCAGGCTAAAGCTTGCACTGACGGAACGTCCTATATCCTTGAATACCCGTCTTAAAATACAGGCAAGCTGTTCCGACTGTTCGTATTTCATGCGATGCCAGAACAAATTGCCTTATACAGCGGAAACTTATCGGCTGACTTGCTTCGTATCCCGATACCAGGCAAGTTTCAGCCGACAGGTTCATACAGTCATGCAGATAAATCAGGACAGTTGTCAAAGACAGAGCCTTTAAGGTTACGCTGCTCTTCACTT
>NZ_CATJGZ010000025.1:0-4633 GCF_949740115.1 Bacteroides sp. 41_26 | reverse complement strand
GTATTATTCCATTCAAGGGTTCATGGATTGAGTTTGCTACCGACATCAATAATGTGATGTACGCATACATCGACCGAAAGAAAAAACTGCCTGTAACAACGCTGTTGAGAGCGATTGGCTTTGAAAATGATAAAGATATTCTTGAGATTTTTAACCTGGCAGAAGATGTAAAGGTAAACAAGACAAATCTTAAGAGAATCGTGGGTCGTAAGCTGGCTGCCCGTGTTTTGAAAACCTGGATTGAAGATTTTGTTGATGAAGATACTGGTGAAGTAGTTTCTATCGAGCGTAATGAAGTTATTATCGACCGTGAAACTGTCATTGAGGAAGAACATATCAATGAAATTATTGAATCGGGCGTTCAGAACATCCTGATCCATAAGGATGAGCCGAATCAGTCTGATTACTCCATTATATATAATACTTTGCAGAAGGACCCGAGTAACTCGGAAAAAGAAGCGGTGCTTTATATTTATCGTCAGTTGCGTAATGCAGATCCTGCCGATGATGCAAGTGCACGTGAGGTAATAAACAACCTGTTCTTCTCGGAAAAGAGATATGACCTTGGGGATGTAGGCCGTTATAGAATCAACAAAAAGTTGAATCTGACGACTGACATGGATGTACGTGTTCTTACCAAGGAAGATATTATTGAAATCATTAAATATCTGATTGAGTTGATTAACTCAAAAGCAGATGTGGATGATATTGACCACTTGAGTAATCGTCGTGTACGTACAGTAGGTGAACAGCTGTCTAATCAGTTTGCTGTTGGTCTGGCTCGTATGTCACGTACTATTCGTGAACGTATGAATGTTCGTGATAACGAAGTGTTTACTCCGATTGACTTGATCAATGCGAAGACAATTTCTTCTGTTATTAATTCATTCTTCGGAACCAATGCTTTGTCACAGTTTATGGATCAGACAAACCCGCTGGCTGAGATTACTCACAAGCGTCGTATGTCTGCACTGGGTCCTGGTGGTCTTTCCCGTGAACGTGCCGGATTTGAGGTTCGTGACGTTCATTACACACATTATGGTCGTCTTTGCCCGATTGAAACACCGGAAGGTCCGAATATCGGTTTGATTTCGTCATTGTGTGTATTTGCAAAAATTAATGACCTTGGATTCATTGAAACTCCATATCGTAAAGTAGAGAATGCTAAGGTAGATCTTTCTGATAACGGTTTGATTTATCTGACTGCAGAAGAAGAAGAAGGTAAGGTCATTGCACAGGGTAATGCTCCGTTGAATGATGATGGAACATTTATTCGTAACAAAGTAAAATCTCGTCAGGATGCTGATTTCCCAGTTGTGGAACCTGCTGAAGTAGAGTTGATGGATGTTTCTCCTCAGCAGATTGCTTCTATTGCAGCTTCTTTGATTCCGTTCTTGGAACATGATGATGCTAACCGCGCATTGATGGGATCTAACATGATGCGCCAGGCAGTTCCTTTATTGAGAAGTGAAGCTCCTATTGTAGGTACTGGTATCGAACGTCAGTTGGTTAGAGATTCACGTACGCAGATTACTGCAGAAGGTGATGGCGTAATTGATTATGTTGATGCTACTACCATTCGTATTTTGTATGATCGTACCGAAGACGAAGAATTTGTAAGTTTTGAATCGGCTCTGAAAGAATATAGAATTCCTAAATTCCGTAAGACCAACCAAAATATGACAATTGACCTTCGTCCGATCTGTAATAGAGGTGATCGGGTAACGAAGGGGCAAATCCTGACAGAAGGTTATTCTACTGAAAATGGTGAATTGGCATTGGGTAAGAATTTGCTCGTTGCATATATGCCATGGAAGGGATATAACTATGAGGATGCTATCGTATTGAACGAACGTGTTGTTCGTGAAGACTTGCTCACTTCTGTACATGTTGAAGAATACTCATTAGAGGTTCGCGAAACAAAACGCGGAATGGAGGAACTTACTTCCGATATTCCTAATGTAAGTGAAGAGGCCACTAAAGATCTTGATGAGAACGGTATTGTGCGTATTGGTGCACGTATTCAGCCGGGGGATATCATGATTGGTAAAATCACTCCGAAGGGTGAGTCTGATCCTTCTCCTGAAGAGAAATTGCTTCGTGCTATCTTTGGTGATAAAGCTGGTGATGTGAAAGATGCTTCTTTGAAAGCTTCTCCTTCATTGAAGGGTGTGGTTATTGATAAGAAACTCTTCTCACGTGTAATAAAGAACCGCAGTTCTAAGTTGGCTGATAAAGCCTTGCTTCCGAAGATAGATGATGAGTTTGAAGGAAAAGCTTCAGACTTGAAACGTATTCTTGTGAAGAAGCTAATGACATTGACTGAAGGTAAGGTTTCACTGGGAGTAAAGGATTATTTGGGAGCTGAAGTAATTGCGAAGGGTTCCAAATTTAATGTGTCAGATTTTGACTCACTTGACTTTACTTCTATTCAGTTAAGTAATTGGACGAATGATGAACATATTAATAGTATGATTCGTGATTTGGTGATGAACTATATCAAGAAGTATAAAGAGCTTGATGCTGAATTGAAACGTAAGAAGTTTGCTATCACTATTGGTGACGAACTCCCTGCAGGTATTATTCAGATGGCAAAAGTATATATTGCTAAAAAACGCAAGATTGGTGTCGGTGATAAAATGGCAGGTCGTCATGGTAACAAGGGTATTGTTTCCCGTGTTGTACGTCAGGAAGATATGCCATTCCTGGAAGATGGTACTCCGGTTGACATTGTCTTGAATCCGTTGGGTGTGCCTTCGCGTATGAATATCGGACAGATTTTTGAAGCTGTTCTTGGTCGTGCAGGAAAGACACTTGGCGTTAAGTTTGCTACTCCTATTTTCGATGGTGCTACCATGGAGGACTTGGATCAGTGGACAGATAAAGCAGGATTGCCGCGTTATTGCAAGACTTATCTTTGCGACGGTGGTACAGGTGAGAAATTTGACCAGGCAGCAACTGTAGGTGTAACTTATATGCTTAAACTTGGTCACATGGTTGAAGATAAGATGCATGCTCGTTCTATCGGTCCGTACTCACTTATTACTCAGCAGCCACTTGGTGGTAAAGCTCAGTTTGGTGGTCAGCGTTTCGGAGAAATGGAGGTTTGGGCACTCGAAGGTTTCGGTGCTGCACACATTCTCCAGGAAATATTGACAATTAAATCAGATGATGTTGTGGGACGTTCTAAAGCTTACGAAGCAATCGTTAAGGGGGAACCTATGCCGCAACCTGGTATCCCGGAATCTTTAAATGTGTTGTTACACGAGTTGAGAGGCTTGGGACTAAGCATTAATCTGGAATAATTATTTAGTTGAAAGTTGATAATTGAAAGTTGAAAGTTTTATTACTCTCTGCTTTCAATTATCAAACTTCAACTTTCGACTTTTAACTTTCAATTTTCAACTAATATAAGAGTATGGCTTTTAGAAAAGAAAATAAGACGAAGAGCAATTTCTCGAAAATCTCTATTGGTTTGGCTTCTCCGGAAGAAATCCTAGAGAATTCGAGTGGTGAAGTATTAAAGCCTGAAACCATTAATTACCGTACTTACAAACCAGAACGTGACGGTTTGTTCTGTGAGCGTATCTTTGGTCCTATTAAGGATTATGAATGCCATTGCGGTAAGTATAAACGTATCCGTTATAAAGGTATCGTCTGCGACCGTTGCGGTGTAGAAGTTACTGAAAAGAAAGTACGTCGTGAACGTATGGGACATATTCAGCTTGTAGTGCCGGTGGCTCACATCTGGTATTTCCGCTCACTTCCTAATAAGATCGGTTATTTGTTGGGCTTGCCTACCAAGAAACTGGATTCTATCATTTATTACGAGCGTTACGTTGTGATTCAGCCGGGTGTTAAAGCTGAGGATGGCGTAGCTGAATATGATTTGCTTTCAGAAGAAGAATATCTGGATATTCTGGATACGCTTCCGAAAGAAAATCAGTATCTCGAAGATACAGATCCGAATAAGTTCATTGCTAAGATGGGGGCAGAGGCTATTTATGATCTTCTGGCACGTCTTGATTTGGATGCATTGTCATACGAGCTGCGTCACCGCGCTGGAAATGATGCTTCACAGCAACGCAAAAATGAGGCTCTGAAACGTTTACAGGTGGTGGAGTCGTTCCGTGCATCTCGTGGACGTAATAAGCCGGAATGGATGATCGTACGTATTGTACCGGTTATTCCTCCTGAACTTCGCCCGCTGGTGCCGTTGGATGGTGGTCGTTTTGCTACATCGGATTTGAATGACCTTTACCGTCGTGTGATTATCCGTAACAATCGTTTGAAACGTTTGATTGAAATCAAGGCTCCGGAAGTTATTTTGCGTAATGAAAAACGTATGCTTCAGGAATCGGTTGACTCATTGTTTGATAACTCGCGCAAATCAAGTGCTGTTAAGACGGACGCTAATCGTCCGCTGAAGTCATTATCAGATAGTTTGAAGGGTAAACAAGGACGTTTCCGTCAGAATTTGCTTGGTAAGCGTGTTGACTATTCAGCTCGTTCGGTTATCGTTGTAGGTCCTGAGTTGAAAATGGGTGAATGCGGTATTCCTAAATTGATGGCTGCCGAACTTTATAAACCATTTATCATTCGTAAGTTGATTGAACGCGGTATTGTAAAAACT
>NZ_CATJGZ010000024.1:0-4176 GCF_949740115.1 Bacteroides sp. 41_26 | reverse complement strand
TTGAAAAATGAGAGAAAAGAGATAACTAATTGATTTATAAAGTTAATAACAAATAAAAAAGTATTCAATTATTAGGAATACAACATAGAAGATATGAAACCGATTAAAATAAATTTAGTTCTTTTATTCCTACTGGTAACTTTGCATATACAGGGAGAAAGTATTTATGTTGAAAATGCAGGTAGTTTATCCGCATTGATAGGTGAGAAAAAAGATACGATGACAGAGCTACAACTCTCTGGTTCTCTAAATGGGACTGATGTGAAGTTTATTCGTGAGATGGCTGCTCTTGTCTCTATAAATATGAAGGAAGCTAAAATTGTATCAGGTGGAGAATCGTATGATGGTACGTATTATACGAAAAATGATACTATTGGCGTTGGAATGTTTTCTAACATGAAAACCTGGACATCTGTAATATTGCCCAATGGAATAAAATGTATTGATTCTTTTGCATTTGCCCAATGTGAAAACCTGGAGTCTATTGTTTGGGCAGAGACGGTGACAATGATCGGTGGCAGTTGTTTTGAAGGTGATAAGAAACTTCAGAATGTAATCATACCCTCGGCATGTACGACTATTGGTTCAAGTGCCTTCGCTTATTGCAGTTCGCTTACATCCATAAATATTCCGGATGGCATAACGGTAATTCCGTATAGCTGTTTTTCGAGTTGTACTGAGATGTCCACTATAACTGGGTGTAAAAACGTTTCGAGCATAGGGGAGTATGCTTTTGCTAATAGTCACCTGACTTCTTATCCTTTTGGAAATAGTTTAAAATCAATAGACCGTTCTGCTTTTCAATATTCTTATTTAGTTTCTGTTACTATTCCCGGAAGCGTTCGTACGATAGGAGAATATGCTTTTTATGCTTGTTCTTACTTAGAGGAAGTGATTTTTGAAGATGGGAATACTTTTGTAGGCAGCCATATGTTTTTGAGGTGTAAACAGCTAAGTAAAGTTTCTTTGGCGTCGACTATTACCCGGATTGACTATGGGGCCTTTTGCGAAGCAGGTATCGAAACAATTGCTCTTCCTGCCGGATTAACCGATTTGGTAGAGGCTTGCTTTTACGAGTGTCCGAATCTCGTCAGCATCGATATACCAACTGGGGTCACCCGGATAGGCGAAAACATGTTTGGAAAATGTAAAAAACTACAGTCTGCAAAAATTCCGGCTACTGTGAATACTATAATGGGAGGAAGTTTTAAGGAATGTAGCTCTTTAAGTGAGGTAATTTGCCTGAATCCTACTCCTCCGAGTTTAGGAGTGGAGGTTTTTTTAGGACTCCCTCTTGCAACGCGTAATTTGACTGTTCCGGATGACTCGGAAGCACTTTATGCCGCTGCAGATCAATGGAAAGATTTTTATAGTGAAAAACCAACTTTAGTGATAGATGGAAACAAGGGCACAGTGGGAGTGATTGATGCCGGAACTTTAGAAGAAATAATAGCTGGGAATATGGATAATATAGAAGAACTCGTCATCTCCGGACCATTAAACGGAACTGATTTTCGTTTCATCCGATCTATGTTTACTGATAACAAATTGTTTGGATTAAACATAGAACGGGCTACCATTGTGAGTGGGGGAGATAGTTATCTTGTGTATAATGATATCTCTTATAATACAGAGGATAATGTTGTTGGGGTATTTATGTTTAGGGGGTTGGAACAGATCAGAAGTATTGTGTTACCCAGTAACCTGACTTCCATTGAAGCAAGTGCGTTTACTGGTTGTAGTAATCTGACAACTGTGAAGATACCTGAAACGGTGACAAGGATTGGTGCTGCTGCTTTTTATACATGTTATTCGCTATCTGATGTAGAGCTTCCTCCTCACCTGACAAGTATTGATGATAATGTTTTTTGGAGTTGTGCAAGTCTGAAAGCGGTTACACTTCCGGCTGGAATAAAGGCAATAGGAACAAGGGCATTTTATGAAAGCGGAATTCAGGAAGCCAATATTCCTGAAGGAGTGGCTACTATAGGTAAACTGTCTTTTGGTAGCTGTGGATCTCTGGCTTCAATAACAATTCCGGCATCTGTTACTTACATTAACCCAAATGCTTTAGAGAAGTCACTATCACTTACATCCATTATTTGGAATACATCTGAAGCAGTACAACAATTTATTGATCTGTCTGATTCTAATTGTCTGCTATATTTGAATTCGGATGCAAGTGTATCGACAGGTATTACCAAGATTAAAAATGTAATTCGGAATGGAGTGGCTGATAATATAACATTGGTATCTGGCAAGCCATTTCATTGCCCGATCGCTTTTAAAACGAAGAAAATTTCTTATGAAAAGGACTTCTCGTTAACTTCTGGAATAGCAGAAGCGGCTGGTTGGGAAACTATAGTTTTACCTTTCAATGTGGAGTCTTATTACAATGAGGAGAAAGGAGCGCTTGCACCATTTAGTAGTGGGGGAGTAGGTACTAAACCTTTCTGGTTGCGAGCTTTGACTGATCAAGGATTTGAAGATGCAAGTGTATTAGAGGCGAATAAACCTTATATAATCTCTATGCCTAACAATAATGACTATGATAGTAATTATAACATTGTAGGTACGGTCTCTTTTAGTGCAGAAAATGAGGATGGAATTACCATTCCTGCTACCCCGAAAGCCATGTACAAAGGCGAGTTTGTTGATTATTCGTTAGTGCCTACTTATGAGCTGATAAAAGCGAGTGACATGGTTTATGCACTTAACACATCTATGTATAGTAAAAAACCTGCAGGTAGTGTTTTTGTCAGATCTTTGCGCGATGTTACTCCTTTTGAGGCATATGTTGTTAGTAAGGAGGCTTTAAAGACTGCGCCGGCAATGTATAGCATTGGGGGCGCCAGAGGAGATATCACCGCTTTGGAGAAAATACTTCTGAAAGAAGCTAATACCCTTCATATTTATGCGCAAGGTAATACCTTATATATTGAAACCGACAAACCTCGCCTAATCTCAATCTATGGAGCGGATGGAATCCGAGTTCGTTTGGTTAGTGCTCAGGAAGGTAAAAACGCAGTCAACAACCTTCCTGCTGGTATCTATTTCCTTGAAGGCAAAAAAGTCATTATAAGAAATTAACTGGTAAATTTATGTTTGTTTTTTAATATCCTTGCCACCGTTTGGGAAAACATGTGGCAAGGAGTTTTTTTATTATACAGCAACTTTGTTTCAGTGCATGAATTTACTTTTTGAGTTTATATGTATACTGGAAAATTCACTCGCAGCTGTCCTCTTTCGTTCACTTCAAAATGATCCCCTAAAAACTTTTAAGAGGAAAATTTAAACAGACTTTTTAATTAGGTAAGTTCCTTTAATTGAAACCTTTCCATCGGTATTATTCTATCTTTTGTATCGTTTTACCGTAGAGGAAAGTTTTTTTCTTTTTTCTCGTCCTCCGTTCATATTCTTCAATCCGATTCTGTCAAATATATCTTACCGGTTCAACTTAAGCCATTGTTATAAGAGATTCACATTGCTTGTGAATGAGATTTTCAAAGAAAAATCCCGTATTCTTTCTGTCTTTATAAAGAATATCCAACTTGTACAATGCTCTTATCCTTATCAGTATGCTTTTATATATGTAAGCAATAGCTTTAATATGAGAATAACTCAAAGATAAAGAAACCACAACACCCGGATGTTGTTATAGAAAACATCCGGGTGTTGTGCATTAAAACATCCGGGTGTTTTTGGTAACAACATCCGGATGTTATGAATATAAGAAAGGTGTATTATCACTTGTATGATCTTGGCATTTAACGTGTTATATATGTATATTCATAGATAGTATAATATACTACTTATCTGCTGTAATTTACAGAGTGTATTTCTAAGTTAAGTTTTGTACATATGAAACCGGGGCTTAGCTACTTTGAACTTCTGAATTATCGGAGACGGGAGGTTATACGATGCCATTTAAAATAGATTGTTAGAGAATAATGCAAAAAGAGTATGCATTATTATTGAAAGGGTGATGCCTGTTCTCATTGGGATTTGCCATGCGTGAATATGTATTTGCTAATTTATTGCCCCTGGTATACGTGCGCGCTTATATATTATAATGTGTCTTTGTTTTCCTTTGTTTTCCTTCCTTTCTTTTTTTATGTTTTACAATACCTTTGCTTATCAGCGTATTACGATAAAATTTCATATTTATTCCAAAAT
>NZ_CATJGZ010000023.1:0-3716 GCF_949740115.1 Bacteroides sp. 41_26 | reverse complement strand
GCATGAATCTCAAAAGGCTGAAAGCAGGATGGGATGAAAAATACCTGTCAACACTTTTACAGGACAGCGCATTTTAATGCGTCGGCCCTGCACCGAGGCTTCATACGTAACTCTACGAGATAGAGCTTTATCGATACCGGAGAAAGAGATAGATAGTAATGGTGGACAACATTTAGCGTAAAACGATACAGATATGAACAAAACTAATTCTTAACTGATTTCAACTACTGATTTGCATTATTATTTGAATCATTAATGAATCTTGTTTGGGTGTACTCTTCTATTGGGGAAACACTTTTAATCTCTATAATAGTATTTTTTCGGGATTATCATTTATATTTGTAACGCTCTGTCGTCGATGCGATGAGAGTCTGGCTAAAATAATACCATATGAAAAATCAAGTATCCTTATATCGGAGGGGAGTATTCTTCCTCTTTTTAGGAATGGCTGTACTGTCGGCTTTTGCACAAACGCAACAGGAAGTTCCACTTTTTAAATCTACCCGCACTTCTACATATAAAGCTGTTCTTAAAGATACGGCATGGATTATCGGGCCTATTGTTTCTCAGATTCACTTTGTGAGGTATGATAATCAGGGACGGAAAGTGGTAGAAAACCTGTTGAATCCGGATGGAAGTGCTAAAAATAAACTTCTTTATGTATATGATAATGCCGGGGAGATAAAAGAGGAGATAACAGCCTCCGTAAAGCAGGGTGGGGTAACGAGAATTTATCAGTATGATTATGATGACCAGGGACGTTTAAACCGGAAAGTAACATTGGATGCTGACCGGAATGTAGTTGGCGAGATTGTTATTTTGCGTAATGAAGATGACAAAATAGTGAAGCGAATCTCTGAAGGTATATCGACAAGAATGAATGATGGAAAGAAAACGAAAAACCGTTGTGTGACAGAAATTGTTTATGATGAAGATGGGCGAATAAAAGAGGTACTGGAAGACGATTCTGCTTTTCCAAAGGTGGGTAGAAAAAGCCGTCCATTTGATAAAAGAGATACGATTGCTTTGAAACGTTTCTCTGAAGGAACTTCGATGCAACCCAAAGTTCCGAAAAATAAAAAGGTAGATTTTGATTATGATGCATATGGAAACTGGATAAAACGTACGGAATATGACGGAGTGAATCCGGAATTTATTATTGTGCGTGTAATTGAATATGCCGGACAAGATACGGATTGGGAGAAGATGCTGCTGAATGGTCAGGTGAAATCAGTATCTCAGAGTTCATATGTGGCTATACCAAAAGGCCCAGGTAGTATTGATAAAGGTAAAAAACAGGGCACTTTTTTCCGCTGTGAATTTAATAATGAGGGTAGAAAGATCTTAGAGCAATCTTACTCTGATATAGGTGTGGCAGGTGAAGTTACAGAATACATTTATGATATGGAAGGGAATATCCTTGAAGAAATGATGAAATCTGCGACTGGGAAATTATTGAATACAGTTCAGTGGGTATATGATTCGAAGGGACGTTTGAAGAACAAATCGTTGAAGGATGTCGATGGTGAGGTATTACGCAAAGGTGTGTTCCGTTATGACATAGAAGGGAATTGTATTGGTGAGATGTGGTTCGGTAAAGAGGGGGCTAAGTTTAGTGAGTTTCGTTATAAATATGATTCTGCCGGTCAGCTGATTGCTAAAGATATTCTTTTCCACCAGGAAGAAGGCGAGGAGTATGAGCCGTTGAAGTATGAGTGGAACAGCCGTGGACGTATTGCAGAAGAATGGAGAGGATTACCTCGGAATATTCAACACTATACTTATAAGTATAGTACCCGTGGCGAAGTGATTTCAGGAACTGAACCTGCCCAAGGACAGGCAGACGTAGAATATGTCTATAAGTTTTATCATGATGAACATGGTAACTGGAAAAAACGGGTGAAATTTTTCAATGATGTTCCGGTACTTTACGAAGAACGTGAGTATGTATATTATAAATAATAAGGATAAATAATATGAAGAAGATTATCAACCCATGGAAGGGACTGAAAGGGTATAATTGTTTTGGCTGTGCTCCAAATAATGAGGCAGGTGTCAAAATGGAGTTTTATGAAGACGGTGATGAAGTAGTGAGTATTTGGAAACCACGTCCGGAATATCAGGGCTGGATTGATACACTACATGGAGGAATCCAGTCAGTATTACTGGATGAAATATGTGCCTGGGTCATTCTTCGGAAGTTACAAACGACAGGAGTAACTTCAAAGATGGAGACACGTTATCGCAAGTCAATCAGTACAAAAGATTCGCACGTGGTATTACGGGCATCTATTCGTGAAGTAAAACGTAATATTGTATTGGTAGATGCAAAACTCTATAATGAGGCAGGTGAACTTTGTACGGAAGCACTTTGTACATATTTCACTTTCTCGCAGGAGAAGTCGAAAGATGAAATGCACTTTTCTTCGTGCGAAGTAGAATCTGAAGAGATTCTTCCTTTAATTTGAAATTAAAATCGATTTTTTTGTGATAATTGTTTGGAGGTTTGAATGGAATGCTTTACTTTTGTCGCTGTAAAGAACAAAAAAATATGAAATATACTACACATCATCATCATCATTTTCCTAACGAATAACTCGGTGGGCGTGTATGATATTGTGTATATATAATATAAAAACGAGGCTTGCCGATGAGGTGAGCCTTTTTTTATTTTAATTGTAAATCGTAAAATAACAAATAAAATTATGGGTTTATTAAGAATTGCAGTACAAGCTAAAGGTCGTTTGTTTGAAGAAACAATGGCTCTTTTAGAAGAATCAGACATTAAATTGAGCGCTACAAAACGTACATTGTTGGTGCAGTCATCTAATTTTCCGGTAGAGGTGTTGTTCCTCCGGGATGACGATATACCCCAGTCAGTGGCTACGGGGGTGGCAGATCTGGGTATCGTAGGAGAGAATGAGTTTGCTGAAAAAGGAGAGGAAGCAGAAATTATTAAACGCCTCGGTTTCAGTAAATGCCGTTTGTCACTGGCTATACCGAAGGATATAGATTATCCGGGTGTGGAGTGGTTTAATGGTAAGAAGATTGCTACTTCTTATCCGGTGATTCTGGAGAAGTATATGAAGGAGAAAGGGGTAAGTGCAGAGGTACATGTCATTACAGGTTCGGTGGAAGTAGCTCCGGGCATTGGGTTGGCAGATGCTATTTTTGATATTGTTAGTTCGGGCTCTACACTGGTAAGCAATCGCTTGAAAGAAGTGGAAGTAGTGATGAAGTCAGAAGCACTGTTGATTGGTAACAAGAACATGTGTGATGAGAAGAAGGAGATTTTGAATGAGTTACTGTTTCGTATGAATGCTGTGAAAACAGCAGAGGATAAGAAATATGTGCTGATGAATGCTCCGAAGGATAAGTTGGAGGAGATTGTAGCTGTACTGCCTGGTATGAAGAGTCCGACGGTGATGCCATTGGCACAGGAGGGTTGGTGCTCCGTGCATACGGTACTTGATGAAAAACGTTTCTGGGAGATTATCGGAAAACTGAAAGCACTGGGAGCTGAGGGAATATTGGTGTTGCCGATAGAGAAGATGATACTATGATGGGGTGTACTTTTCTTTCGTCTTGATACGAAAGAAAAGATACCAAAAGAAAGGATCAAGGCTGCATTTTTTCTCCTACTCACTTCCTGCGTTCCGCTAAAGGGGCTCGAACTCGCTTCGCTCAAACAATCGCCCCTTTTTGACGCTTCACTG
>NZ_CATJGZ010000022.1:0-3636 GCF_949740115.1 Bacteroides sp. 41_26 | reverse complement strand
TTCAGAATAGCCCTCTATGTACCCATCATATTTTCCGTTTCCCTTTACCTTAAGCACTCCAGCAATTGCCTTGCCAACACTCGGTTTCTCACTTACAATTAAAATATTTGCCATACAGTATCACCTTCCTTTCCCTTTTCTCTCTTTTGGAGAAATCACCCTGTTTTCTTCGTTGCATTCATTTTTACCTTCCTTCCTCATATTTTTATAAAAAAACAGCTGAGCTTTCCTTCCAAAAAGTTCAACTGTTTCCTATTTATAGCATGAAATTATCCACTTCCATGATATTTTGAATATTCAGTCCTAAACCTGGTATGGTTCTATTTGCATTCTGCCTTTGCCGCTCCTATAAGCGGGTATGGTAACTTGAATCATATATTCCTTCTTGTAATTAAAAAGGATCATCACACTCCAGCGATAATCCTTTTTAATATCTAATATCCAAATTTATTGTTCCTTATGCTTTTCCACTACAATATGTTTATAGCCCAAATCACGGCAAACAATATCTACACAAGATATTCATCAATATCCTCAATAATCATGTGTCTTCCGTTATGCCGGAGCAACTCGCCAACATAACTATCATATCCCAAGTTCCTGGCAAAAACAATAAAGCGATCCTTTATATCATTCATATACTTATCATTACTTAGTCGTAGGCCTTTAAGAATCCAGGCTGCGAATTCTTCAGTTTCTGTTTCACTAATAGATTTGCGGAGCTTTTTACAATACTTCATCTTCATATCTAAATATGCATGTACAGAATAACAAAATGATCTACTATATCGCGGACTATTTATTAAGCTGATCATGTCTTTTTCGCCTTCTTCAAATAAATAAGCAACCGTACCATACGATGCGCCTTCGTTTATTTCTTTCAGCGCACGCTCCATCCAGTTCTTTGCCAAAGCATGTTTGGCTTGGTATGACTCAGGTCTTATTCTCTTGGCATTATTTATAAATATCTCCGCTTGATCAAAGTTTTCCGAATGTTGCTCTAAAATGGCTCTCTGCATCCAATAATAGCTTATGTCATCAAAAGATCTTTCGATGTCAATATAAAATTTTCGCAATATTTGATAATCTATCCTCAGTTTTTTTCGCAATAGATTTTCTTTGGTCAACAAATGGAAATAATCACTCCAAATATTTTCGAGCTTCTCATTAAACATCCCTTTTAAATACATGACACATCGCTTAATATATCCCATAATCTGCTCTTGTGACATTTTTGCTAATACAATGTTTTCTATTAATTCTCCACATCGGATTTTTAGAAATCTATCTTTATCAGTAAAATAGACAATCTCCCCAAACTCGTTTAAAAAACGCTTCTTTTGTACTTGCTTATGCATATTTACAAAAAATTCTTTTGGATACCCATCAATCTGTAGGCAAGAAAAGATTGCTATACTATAGAACAAATCGTAGCTTCTGTTGTCTGCTTCGATATTATTAACGTAATCCTCGAAATATTCTTGAAATCCTTTCCCATGAGTCAGCAAGTATAGCAAGTTTATAATATCTTTTTGTTGCTTGATAAAAGCAATCGTTTCTGTGTCTGTATCAGCATATTTGGACAATACGCCTAAATGGTTTTTATCGCTTAACTTCTCATAAGCATTACGAGAAAACCTATACGTTAATTTTGGATCTACATATAATTCTTGGTAGTCATGCAACACCAATTCATGGCGTTTTGATACATGGTGCAAAGTACTAGAAGTGGTAACAAAAATAATGCAGTATTGTTCCACCTCCTTCGATTCTATAAACTCATAAAGTCGGTGGTATAATTGTGCCGCATCTTCGACAAGAATTGCAAATCTTGTTTTCTCTGCATGACTCTGGACGTATTTCGATAACATCTCAAAATCTAAGGCATTTTCCATCCTGAATTCTAAGGCAATATATCCTTTATTATAAAAATCCACAATTATACGCTTTGCTAAACAGGTCTTCCCAACATACATTTTTCCATGTACTGCAATAACCGTACTTTTAGTTGTGCTTAATAGTTCTTCTTTTTTTTCCTCATACCTTGGATATGCAATATCCCACCCTTCCAATATTTCTTCATAAAATGGCGGATACCCTGAATATAATACCATTTGATGATATTTATTTTTATGTTTAAGGATGTCATCAACCAGCTTAAGCCCTCGGGATTGCAGACATCTTAAGTTTTCTTCATCAATCTGTTTTTTCACAGCATTATCAGCAGCAAACTTTAAAAATTTTTCTGTATCCCAAAAAATCACATGGCTATTCTTATCAGCTTTAATCAGGGATAACAACTTCGGTTTTACCGATGGTGAAATGTAGAAACAGTTTTTATTGTGCTCATATCCCGATGTTACATAATTATTCAATATATAAGCTATATCATCATCATCCAATTCAGTGCCCAAAAATATAATATCACTCTTATAATAGTCATTTGCAAACTCTTTTAATTTGAACTCTGCATTATCAATCGCAGCAATGTATTCGTCAGTGCTAAAAATAAAACCATTCTCCCGCTTATTAACACATCCGTGCAATTTAAAAAGCTCAAGCAATCCATCCGGATTGTCTCTCATGCTTTTATCGTTTTGTACTAATATATCCTCTTCAAATCCCGAATAGATATTTTCAACAAGGTCATCAATATTTAGTGTATATATTCTTTCCCATGGATATTTCTGGAGCAATTCATGAAAATTACCCTTTGGATCTGGATGTGAACCCTTAAAAGTATCTATCAAGAAATCATACAGTTCCTCCCTGCGCTTAAGCGATTCCCTTTTAATCGTTGTACATAAATCTTTTAAACCATAATCTCTAACGCCGGAAACATAATTATCTGGCATGTCTACTGGTTTATTCTTTTCATAAAATTGAGTATAAATCTTTTTGGTTAATCCGGGAGCCAACTCTATTATCTCATTTTTATGATTAAGTGCTTTATAAGAAAAACCTGCTCCCAAAAACAATATCGGCCTACCGTTCTGTAAACAATCTAAAAGCATTTCCTCCGCTTCCATAGCATCGCCCCCCTAAGTAAGTGTTCAATCATATATTACCATAAATACAAAGATACGCAATATAACGATTTCCATATTTGTAAATTTATGTGGCTGAACCTTCATTTTCAAAAGTCCAGCCGCTTTTTTACCACAACATAGGCTTATCCATTCCCACGGCATTTCGGACACACGCTACCGTACTTCGTCCTGGTTACGACCGGGCACCGCCATTCATGTCCACAGGCATGGCATTTCCACCATATCTTTTTAGTCGTGCCCCAATGGATTCTGTCCGGGCTTTTCCGGTTCCTCACATAGTTGAAGTCAACAAGCAGTTCCGGGGATTTTGTCTCCAAATCCGTTTCACCTTTCAGGGCTAGCTGACCGGCACAGTATGGACACTGTGTGATCCCCGCGCTTCTCTGCCTACTGTCAGGGGAAGCTTTCCATTCATGCCCTTTTGGGCAGATCCACCAAACCCTCTTAGGGCAGTGGGGCGCAATCTCCGTCGGCCTGATCCTTGCATTTCTTGTCGGATGCCATTGCCTAAGAAGTTCCGGCGGGGCTAACGTCGCAAAATCGTTCTCCCCTTCAATGACCGAATAATTAAGGCAGTACGGGCAGC
>NZ_CATJGZ010000021.1:0-3610 GCF_949740115.1 Bacteroides sp. 41_26 | reverse complement strand
TGTTGAAGGTGTATTTCCAGTAATAATTGTCCCATAATCTTTAATTTGACATTTTTCCCATTCCCCTTCAAACTCCTTAAATCTCAAATTAGGAAACTTAGTTATTTGGAGTCTCTAATATTATTTCTATCTTATTTAAATAGTTTAATTACCTAAAACAGAATAAAATGGAAACAACAATGACAATTAAAGAAATTGCAATCCTATGGAAAGAGGATAAAAAACAGTACGTGAAGAAATCAACTATCTCGGCATACTCACTATTGATCGAGAATCATCTATTGCCAACATTTGGAGAGATGTGCCATATTGAAGAAAGCATGGTACAAGAGTTTGTTTTTCAGAAATTAGAAAATAAACTCAGTCAGAAATCAATTAAGGATATACTCATAGTACTAAGAATGATTTTAAAATACGGTGTAAAAAACAAACTTCTTGAATATAGCCAGATTGATATTAAATTCCCTACCGAACGAGAACGACATGATATAGAAATATTGAGTAAAAGTAATCATAAAAAAATCATTAACCACATTCAAGAACATTTTACATTTAAGAATTTGGGAATATACATTTGTTTAAGTACAGGATTACGAATAGGTGAGATTTGCGCATTAAGATGGCAAGATATTGACACAGAATCAGGTGTTATCAGTATTAAGCAAACAATTCAACGTATATACCTTATTGAAGAATCTGAGCGACGTACAGAATTAGTTTTAGATACACCCAAAACGAAGAATTCTATTCGAGACATTCCCATGACCAGAGATTTAATCAAGCTACTTAAACCATTAAAAAAAGTGGTTAATGCTACATACTTTGTACTGACCAATGAATCAAAACCGACAGAACCCAGGACATACCGAAACTACTACAAACTTTTTTTGAAAGATTTAGGAATATCTGATTTGAAATTTCATGGCCTGCGCCACAGTTTCGCAACTCGATGTATCGAAAGTAAATGTGATTATAAGACTGTAAGCGTACTTCTTGGGCATTCAAATATTAGCACGACTCTCAACTTGTATGTTCATCCAAATATGGAGCAAAAAAAGAGGTGCATAGAGCAAATGTCTAAGGCATTAAAATAAATAAAAATTGGGCTGTTCTATAATCCTCAAAGAACAGCCCTTGATTTTTTACTACTTTGTTTTAGACTCAATCTGATACCGAAAAGCGATCTATTTCCTATCTGCTACTAAAAAAAGAAAGGCATCCCAATATTTTGGAATGCCTTTCTACTTCTATAAAATCGGTTTATGCTTTCTTTAAAGAAGCAATACTTTCTTTCAATGAATTAATAATACTCTCGGCATCTGCCTGTTTCTTTCGTTCAATCTCAATTACTGCCGGTGGAGCATTATTTACAAATTTCTCATTACTAAGTTTCTTCAACACACCTTGCAGGAATCCTTCTTTATGTTTCAGTTCAGCTTCCATACGAGCGATCTCCGCTTCTACATCAATCATATTGCCAAGCGGAACAGCAAACTCAATAGTGCCTACCATGAATGAAGATGCTCCTTCTGCTTTGGCTTCTACCACTGCAATACCGGACAAATTACAAATCTTAATAATCACAGCATTAAATGCAGTAACCGGATTTTCACCTATCACCTGCAACTCAAGTGCTTCTTTCTGTGCAATATTCTTCTGCAAACGAATCGTACGGATATTACTGATCACTTCCTTCACCACTTCAAACTGCTGAATAAACGCTTCATCAACGGTTCCATTCAACAATAAAGAATTCACCATCAGACTCTCTCCCTCCTTACGTTCGGCCATCTGTTGCCACAACTCTTCGGTAATGAAAGGCATAAACGGATGAAGCAAATGAAGCAAATTATTCAGGAATCCAATAGTAGCATCAAAAGTAACACGGTCAATAGCTTGTCCGTAAGCCGGCTTAATCATTTCCAGATACCAGGAAGAGAACTCATCCCAGAACAGCTTATAAACAGCCATAAGTGCTTCACTCAAACGATATTTGCTAAACAGATCGGCAACCTCAGCTGCTACTTCATTCTGTTTGGACTCAAACCAGCGGACAGCCAACTTAGACGCTTCGGGAACTTCAGCATTATCAGCAACCTTCCATCCTTTGATCAACCGGAAAGCATTCCATATCTTGTTACAGAAATTACGTCCTTGCTCGCACAATGCATCATCAAAGAGAATGTCGTTCCCGGCAGGAGCCGCAAGCATCATACCCATACGTACCCCATCGGCGCCGTATTTTTCAATTAGTTCCAATGGATCGGGTGAATTACCCAATGATTTAGACATTTTGCGCCCTAACTTATCACGAACGATACCAGTAAAATATACATTCTTAAACGGCATCTTTCCTTCATATTCATAACCGGCCATAATCATGCGGGCTACCCAGAAGAAAATAATATCCGGACCTGTAACAAGGTCACTTGTAGGATAGTAATACTCAATCTCTTTGTTACCCGGATTATTAATACCATCAAACAATGAAATAGGCCACAACCAGGAAGAGAACCAAGTATCCAGACAATCTTCATCCTGACGGATATCGGCCAGAGTCAATGCATTATTTCCAGTTTTTTCTTTGGCAAGTTTCAATGCTTCCTCGTCTGTAGCAGCTACCACATAGCCACCCTCAGGTAAAAAGTAAGCCGGAATACGATGTCCCCACCACAACTGACGGCTGATACACCAGTCTTTTATGTTTTCCATCCAGTGCCGGTAAGTATTTTTATACTTGGGAGGATAAAATTTCAGTTCGTCATTCATTACAGGTGGCAACGCCATCTCTGCAAAGTGCTGCATCTTAAGGAACCACTGCATAGACAATTTCGGTTCAATCACTACATTCGTACGCTCTGAATAACCTACCTTATTCGTATAAGCCTCTGTCTTTTCAAGCAATCCGGCAGCTTCAAGATCTTTCTCTATCTGCTTACGAACATCAAAACGATCCATACCGATATACATACCGGCAGCTTCACTTAATGTTCCGTTATCATTGAAAATATCAATACTCGGCAAATTGTATTTTTCGCCCAGCATATAGTCGTTCACATCATGTGCCGGAGTCACTTTCAGACAACCCGTACCGAATTCGATATCTACGTAATCATCTTCGATCACCGGAATAACGCGCCCTACCAACGGTACGATTACTTTTTTACCTTTCAACCAAGTATTTTTAGGATCGGCAGGATTGATACACATAGCCGTATCACCCATAATTGTTTCCGGACGAGTAGTAGCAACCACCGCATAACGACCTTCCGGATCTCCTTCTACTTTATAACGCAAATAATAAAGTTTTCCATGTTCTTCTTTATAAATCACCTCTTCATCAGAGAGGGCAGTCAATGCTTTCGGGTCCCAGTTCACCATACGAACTCCCCGGTAAATAAGTCCCTTATTATAAAGATCTACGAAAACCTTCAGTACACTTTCGCTACGTTTTTCATCCATAGTAAATGCGGTACGATCCCAGTCGCAAGATGCTCCGAGTTTACGAAGCTGTTTCAGGATAATACCACCGTGCTCTTCGGTCCATGCCCAGGCATGTTTGAGAAATTCGTCACGGGTCAGATCCGTCTTTTTGATTCCTTCCGCTGCA
>NZ_CATJGZ010000020.1:0-2730 GCF_949740115.1 Bacteroides sp. 41_26 | reverse complement strand
TATTATTCATCCTACAACAGGTGAATTGCTTGTTTCAGGTGGAGAAGAAATAACAGAAGACATCGCTAAGAAGATTCAGGAATCTCCGATTGAGAGCGTTGAAATCCGTTCAGTATTGACTTGTGAATCAAAGAAGGGTGTATGTGCTAAGTGTTATGGACGTAATCTTGCTACGAGCCGTATGGTTCAGAAAGGTGAGGCTGTCGGTGTAATCGCTGCCCAATCAATTGGTGAACCGGGTACACAGTTGACTTTGCGTACGTTCCACGCCGGTGGTACTGCTGCTAATATTGCAGCTAATGCAAGTATTGTGGCTAAGAATGCAGCTCGTCTGGAATTTGAAGAGCTCCGTACCGTAGACGTTGTTGATGAAACTGGTGAAGCAGCGAAGGTTGTAGTAGGTCGTTTGGCTGAAGTACGTTTCGTAGATGTAAATACGAATATAGTTCTGTCTACTCACAATGTACCTTATGGCTCTACATTGTATGTAGCTGATGGCGAAGTGGTTGAGAAGGGTAAACTTATTGCTAAGTGGGATCCGTTCAACGCTGTTATTATTACTGAGGCTACTGGTAAGATTGAATTTGAGAGTGTTGTTGAGAACGTTACTTATAAGGTTGAATCGGATGAAGCAACCGGACTTCGTGAAATTATCATCATAGAGTCTAAAGATAAGACTAAGGTGCCTTCAGCTCATATTCTTACTGAAGATGGTGATTTGATTCGTACTTACAACTTGCCTGTGGGTGGACACGTTATCATTGAGAATGGTCAGAAGGTGAAAGCTGGTGAGGTTATTGTGAAGATACCGCGTGCAGTAGGTAAAGCTGGTGATATCACTGGTGGTCTTCCACGTGTTACCGAACTGTTCGAAGCACGTAACCCGTCAAATCCGGCTGTTGTATCGGAAATTGATGGTGAGGTTACTATGGGTAAAATTAAACGTGGTAATCGTGAAATTGTAGTTACCTCTAAAACCGGTGAGGTTAAGAAGTACCTTGTTAACTTATCTAAGCAGATTCTGGTACAGGAGAATGACTATGTTCGTGCTGGTACTCCGTTGTCAGACGGTGCCATTACACCAGCTGATATTTTGGCTATTAAAGGTCCGACAGCGGTGCAAGAGTATATCGTGAATGAGGTTCAGGACGTATACCGTTTGCAGGGTGTGAAAATTAACGATAAGCATTTTGAAATTATTGTTCGTCAAATGATGCGTAAAGTTGAAATTGACGAACCCGGAGATACTCGTTTCCTTGAACAACAGGTCGTTGATAAACTTGAGTTTATGGAAGAGAATGATCGTATCTGGGGTAAGAAAGTAGTTGTAGATGCAGGTGATTCTCAGACAATGCAGCCAGGACAGATTGTAACTGCGCGTAAGTTGCGTGATGAAAACAGTATGTTGAAGCGCCGTGACTTGAAACCGGTGGAAGTGCGTGATGCTATTGCTGCTACCTCTACTCAGATTCTTCAAGGTATTACACGTGCCGCTTTGCAAACTTCCAGCTTTATGTCAGCTGCATCCTTCCAGGAAACAACAAAAGTATTGAACGAAGCTGCTATCAACGGTAAGATTGATAAGCTTGAAGGTATGAAGGAAAATGTGATCTGTGGTCACTTAATTCCTGCTGGTACAGGTCAACGTGAGTTTGATAAAGTTATTGTTGGTTCAAAGGAAGAGTATGATCGTATCTTAGCTAATAAGAAAACGGTACTTGATTATAATGAAGTAGAATAATACAATTCAATTGACTATAGTAAGAAGGAGTAATTGCCATGATGGTAATTGCTCCTTTTTTGTGTTTTGGCTTTGATTATTTCAGTGCGATTTGTTTTTGGGTACTTTGGTCTTTTCGGGTAGTGATTATGGTTTGATCTGGATTCTTTCAAGACTCTCTTTAATTTGTTATAGATAAATCTTTAATCTAGAAATAACTGCATAAAATCTTTGCTTCCTATTCGGATTGTTGTAAATTTGTAAAGAGAAATAAAGCCTTTTAAGGGGATAAATATCCATCTTCTGGAATGAAAGCCCCTTTTTAGTCTTATGAAAGGGAATGTGAAATTATTTCCGCTGGTGAATTTGGAATATACGTTTAATTTATAACATTTAGAAATATGGAAGAACAGAATCCTAACAATCAATTACAGATTGAACTAAAAGAAGATGTTGCGCAGGGAATTTATGCTAACCTGGCTATCATCACTCATTCGAGTTCAGAATTCATACTCGATTTCATACGGGTTATGCCGGGAGTACCTAAAGCAGGTGTCCAGTCACGGATTATTTTAGCACCTGAACATGCTAAACGTTTGCTTCGTGCATTGGAAGAAAATATTGCAAAATATGAACGTGTGTTTGGACCAGTGCAATTGGCCGATGAACAATCTTTACCTCCAATGGTTGTAAAAGGTGAAGCTTGAGTATAATATAAAGGGTTAAAAATGAAAAAAAAGAGGTAGTGCATTGATTATTCAAATATTATTCGTATTTTTGCAGCCCAAAATGTATAGTTACGAAATTAATATAACAATAATATAAATTAAAAACAATTTGAAATGCCTACAATTCAGCAATTAGTAAGAAAAGGACGCGAAGTGCTGGTGGAGAAAAGTAAATCTCCGGCCCTCGATTCATGTCCTCAAAGACGTGGCGTTTGCGTGAGAGTGTATACAACCACTCCGAAAAAACCTAACTCTGCAATGCGTAAAGTTGCCCGTGTACGT
>NZ_CATJGZ010000019.1:0-2571 GCF_949740115.1 Bacteroides sp. 41_26 | reverse complement strand
ATGATAAAGAATATCTTCTTTCTATTATATATGTATCGGAAACCACCAAACAGGCTTCACCCGCTACTTATGAGATACAGCAAGATGGTAGCCAGTATTTTATTGCCATTGCATCTAAACGGCTCTATATTGATTATGATCCGGCAAAAGATGTACTTAGCATTTCATCACAGGGTGACTATCTGCGTAACTAATCAGCCATATAGCCATCTTGAAATCAATATTTTAATAAAACAATCTTTCAATCATGGAACTAATAAATAAAGATACCCCGCAAGTCAAAGAATTTATATCTTCTCTTGATTCAATGCTGAACGGTATTGAATCCATTGTCAAGCACTATAAGCCACATTTGAACGGAGAACGTTTTCTTTCCAATCATGAGGTTTCTAAAAAACTGAATGTCAGTTTGCGAACCTTACAAGAGTGGCGAGATACAGGGTTAATCCCCTTTATCCAAATTAAAGGTAAAATAATCTACCGCCAAAGTGATATTGATAAACTGCTCCAAAAACACTATTTTGAAAGCTGGAAAGAATAGCTATCTAAAAGAGTATGATTTCCACTATCTTAAAAGGAAACCTCTTTTATTAAGGTGGAAATTATACCTTTGCATCCCAAACAGTTGTAATCATGAAGTTTGTAATAGAATCCGGCACATTTGCCGACATTGATGAACTAGAAAGGTTGTATGATGATCTGAATGATTATCTATCGGCTACTATCAACTATCCCGGATGGATAAAAGGCATTTATCCTGTTCGTGAAAATGCGATTGTTGGCATAGAAAATAATACTCTTTTCGTTGTCAGGCATAACGGGAAAATAGTCGGCTCTATTATCTTAGACCATCATCCAGAGGAAGCCTATAATAATGTCAGATGGAAAATTGAAGTAGACTATAGTCGTATTTTTGTGTTACGTACTTTTGTGGTGCATCCCTCATTCTTGAAAATGGGTATTGGTTGTACTTTGATGGACTATTCGTCTGAACTGGCTAAACAATTAGGCATGAAATCTATTCGTTTGGATGTGTACGAAAATAATCTTCCTGCAATCTCCCTATATAGAAATGTGGTTTTGAATACATTGATACCGTAGATTTGGGATTGGGTAACTATGGGCTGGATTGGTTCAAACTGTACGAGAAAGTTGTTTGAGGTGTAATCAAATGGAAAACGCTTCTTCCATTGCCAGCCCTGAAAACATTGTTTTTCGGAATTTAATTTGAATCATTGACTATTCCAATGAAGTATTTAGTCTGTGCAAGTCTTTTTCTAAAAATACGCTCGGAATGTAATGGAGAGGAAGATTTTTAGGAAAACCCGTAGGGCTCGGACTTGAACAGGCTAAATACGGAACTTACCTTTGTCGATGCTTCATATTAAGTTTTGAAAAACTTACAATAAAAGAAAAGGATTGAGAAAATGAAATTCATTCATCCTAATCCTTTTTATATATTGGCTACTACCTTTTTATAGAGTCAATTCCGACAAACATCTATTTACTTTCTGCATATCCTTTAGAATATTCTGATCCAGTACTCGTGCATAGTGTTTAGTTACGCTGGTATCTGCATGACCTAACATCTTTGCTACATTCTCCATGCTTACGCCATTCGCAAGGCATATAGAGGTGGCATACGAGTGCCTAGCGGTATGTGTGGAGAGGTTTTTATGTATTCCGCATACATCTGCAATTTCTTTCAAATAACTGTTCATGCGTTGATTGCACAATACAGGCAATAGTTTTCTGGTACATTCTGCCACATTTTTATACTTTTCAAGTATAGAAGCTGCCACAGGCAACACAGGAATATTGCACATGATTTTTGTCTTTTGGCGGTTCTTCCTTATCCAAAGTTCCCCTTTGTTATCTCTAACCAAGTGTTCGGGAGATAAGTCTTTTACGTCACTGAACGCTAATCCAGTGAAAATACAGAATACAAAAATATCTCGTACTTGCTCTACTCGTTTAATAGTGAACTCTTTGGCAAGAATGATTTTAATCTCGTCCATTGTCAGAAATTCGGGATCAGTTTCTTCCAATTTGAAACGGTAGTAAGCAAACGGATCTTTCTTTATCCAGTCGTTTTCCAAAGCAATGCGGATTATCTTCTTCAAGTTCTTCAATCGGGTGATAGCGGAATTTTGCGCACAACCTTTTTCGATTTTCAAGAAAGCATCGAATTTTGAAATGAAGTTGGCTTCCAAGTTATTCAGGGCAATATCCGATAGCTGATATTCTTTCTTGATGAATTCCTCTAAATATCGGGTAGTGGTTTCATATCGCTGGACGGTCTTACTAACAAAGTCTTTACCGATCAGCTTACGGCTTTGTTCGTTATGCTCCCTGAATACCTGCAATAGTGTTTTGTTATCTTCGTCCACACCATAAAACAACTTTCTCACAAGATCAACAGTGATAACCTTGCCGGAAGTTTCCAATTCTCTATAAATTTGGTGTATGTGCGAACGTGTGATTTCTAAGTAGTGGTTCAGTTCCACCGACATACGGTCTTTGCCTTTTGAATTCTCTTTTGCCTGATTCCATAGGTTTACGGGACAGCTT
>NZ_CATJGZ010000018.1:0-2433 GCF_949740115.1 Bacteroides sp. 41_26 | reverse complement strand
TTTCCACGCCGTCCACAAAGCCTGGCGGGCCAAACAGCTGACTCTGGACCAGGCGGCCGCCGCCTGCCATCTCCCCCGGGGCACCTTCTACGCCAAGGCGGTCAGGTTTGAAAAAGGGGAATAAAAAAAGCGGCCCGGAATTTGAAAAGGTGTACTTTTGCAAATTCTCCCGGTCCACTTCACAAAGTTTATAATACTACACAAATTTCGACAAGTCAATCACTTTTAGGGCTTAATTGTATGGCCTTTTGACGTTTTGCAAAAGTACACTTTTTCATAACTACAAGAAAGGCAGGCAAAAAGCATGAGTCAACCAAAACTGGGTCAAATCATTGAAATGCTGGAAAAAGGAGAAAATTTCGAACTTACCAATCAGCAATATAAAAAGAAAACGGGGTTAAACATTCCTGTGGATAAAAGCTATACAGAAAAACGGTCTGCCGTGGCTCGAAAAGCGGCAGAGTACGGTTTTTCAATCGAAATTGAACCCGCAAAAATGAAGTTTCGAAAAATCAGGTAAGACAGGAATATTTTGTCATTTGTGGAGGTGCATTATATGAAAAAACGAATTTTTTCATTTTTTCTATCAATTTCATTTGTCTTCTCGTTGATCCCCAATATGGCTTTTGCTGAAGAGCAAGAATATACTTATGAAGTTCCAAACAGCAATATCATTTTGACTTACACTCTAAATGCCAACGGAAGTGCAATCATCACGAAATGCAATCCAGAGGCATCTGGGGAATTGGAAATCCCCGATACCATCGATGGACATCCGGTAAGAAGAATCGAAGATAGAGCCTTTTGGGGAACGAATGGAACAGAAGTATGTGTAAATCTGACCAGTATTTCCATTCCCGACTCGGTAACCTCTCTCGGCGACCGTGTATTCGGCGGCTATTATAGTGGTTTTATAGGATGTACTGGGCTAAAAAGCATTACATTGGGGTCTTCCATAGAGTCCATTGGAGATTACTGTTTTGCCGAATGCATTTCCTTATCTGATATCGTAATTCCTGATTCTGTAAAAACGCTTGGTAGCAATGTTTTTGCCGGATGTGAAAAATTAGAAAGCGTACGACTCTCAGAGGGAATGTCGATTATTGAAGAGGGTTCCTTTGAAAACTGTTCCTCTCTATCAGAAGTATTCATCCCAAAATCAATACTTAAAATCGAAAGTTCAACCTTCGCTAATTGTATTACTTTAGAAGAAATCGCTATCCCTTCTTCTGTTACCCTCATTGGGAATAGTGCTTTCTATAATTGCACTTCTTTAAAAGAAATCGTTATCCCTTCTTCTGTTATGTCCATTGGGGATGGTGCCTTTTCCAATTGTACAAGTCTATCAAAAATTTCTTTGGGAAATTCCATTCGTGATTTGGGTAGCAACTATTACGGATTCGGCCCATTTCGTGGTTGTACCAGTTTAATATCCATTACTATACCGGCATCAGTTAATGCGATACAGCCATCTACATTTGAAGGATGTACAAATTTACAATCGGTACAATTTGAAGGAGAGGTTCTTTATATTGGAAAAAAGGCATTTAGTAGCTGTAGCAATTTATCTGAAATTTCTGTCAAAATTAGGGGTAGCTTTATCGACGGCATTGGAGAAAGTGCTTTTAGCGCTTGCTCCAGTTTGGAAAAGATAAACCTTGACGGAGATATTACAACAATCAATAAGCATGCATTTCTTGATTGCTATGCTCTCAAGGAAATTACCATTCCAAAAACTGTAAAAAGTATCGGTGAACACGCATTTGGTTATCTAGCAACCTTTGAAAAGTTAAATGGCTTTTCCATTTATGGCCACTGCGGCACCGCCACCGAAACCTATGCCACTGAAAACGGCTTTCCCTTTGAACGCATCCATGACCCGATAGACATCGTTGTGACCCCGCCCACCTGCACCGAACCCGGCGTTACCGGCGGCACCAAGTGCGCCGGGTGTGAAGAGGTCCTTACCACAGAGGAGGGCACCATCCCCGCCACCGGGCACACTCCCCGCACCTATTGGGAACGGGATTCCACAGAGCATTACCACACCTGCACCACCTGTAACGGCAGGGCAGACACCGCCCCCCACACCGGCGACTGGACCATCACCCGGGCCCCCACCGCCACCTCCACCGGCCAGCGGGAGCGGACCTGCACGGTCTGTAATTATGCCCAGCGGGAGACCATTCCCGCCACAGGGCAGGTCACCCCTACCCCCACACCCACTCCTACGCCTACCCCTACCGTGACCCCTACGCCGAAGCCCACATCCACACCGAAGCCTACCCCTACCGCAAGCCCGGAGCCCTCTCCCACCCCCAGCCCTGCTCCCACTCAAACCCCGGAGCCGTCCCAGCCCTCCCGGCCCTCGGGCGGGTCCTCCTCGTCCTCTGACGACGCCCCCACCTATGCCATCACTCTGCCGAAGAATAC
>NZ_CATJGZ010000017.1:0-2431 GCF_949740115.1 Bacteroides sp. 41_26 | reverse complement strand
TGGCTGTGTTTACATCCATAATGTTTTGAATTTTAGTGAGTAAATAAAAATTTCGGAAGTAAAAGTAAGGATGAAATAGAGTATATTTAAGGATTTGGGAACGGGTGGCTTCATTAGTCCCCGTTTGGCTTCATTAGTCCACACAGAAGTATATAAAAAAAGCAATCTCAATGAGATTGCTTTTTATTATGGCACAAAAAAATCCTATTTTTTCGGTATTATATTTTTAGGGGTTTCATTTATAAACAAATCTTCTAATGTCGAAATAGTCTCTATTACATCTTTAAAAATATCATCAAGTATTTGTTGTTTAGGTTTAGTTTCTAAATTAAAAAAATCAACTATACTTTTTCGATTACTTTTATTAGAGCTTTTTCTATGAGCAACATCACGAGAGCGTAAATCCTGCAATTTCCTTAAAAAGTTAAACATATCAGGGATTGGATATTTTTGGGACAAAATAAATAGCTCAAATTTATCTATACCAGCTTTAACATCTTTCAAACTATCAAACTTCTTTCTTTTTAGAAAATCTACTACTTCTTTTTTCTCAATACAGACATTTTTTATTAATTCTTCCTGATTTAGAGAGTCTATAAATAATTTTACTAAAGATAAAATTTGCTCGTCAAAATCCTGCTCGTTATCTAAAGTTGTCAAGCAATGTAATGTTTTAAATCTATGTTCATCTTCATTTATTAGAGGTAGAAACAAATACCAACCGTATATTTCATGCCATTTCTTATTAAAAGATTTATACTTCTGCTTAAATACAAAATCAGGGCTTATGGGATTACACCAAACTCCATTAATCCATCGTTGATAAGCTGTATAACTTAAGCATCCTTTATGGGGTGGAGCTATATTAAACCCTTTCCAATAGGATTGTTCCTTATAATCTAATGTTCCTAAATCAACTAACATTACAATAACATACTCTTTACAATTATTATCAACCTTTAAACTCCATGAACCATCACAAGTAATAAGACCATCACTAACTGTATATTTATTGGGGTTGTTATAATACTTATTTAATACATCTTTAGAAAAAAATACAGGCGTTAGTTCTAACGGTTCATTTTCTTTTTGAACGAAGTAATTTGATAGAAAATCCTTATTGCAAGTATGTAGTAATTCTTCTCCATTATCATCATATCCAATTATATAATCTAAATATTGATTATTATCACGTTCAAAAGGGTCATAGTCAGTCTTTTGTTCATAGCGTAAAACACATTTCCCCATTATCCAACCACAAGATTTTTTTTCTTCATTAAAATACTCAAACATATTCGTATAATTATATATATAATTATCTTCCTTTATTATTTGATTATTAACAGGAATAATATTGAGTTCTGAATACGTTGAAGAACCGTAATTTTCTATATCAAAGAATATTAATAGATTAATTTTTCTTATCGCAAGATAATCCTTTACATATTTAGCTTTGATGTATAATGATATTTTAGATAGTTTTGCTACGACCTCTTCTGAACCATTATTCATAACAACATAGTTCTTTTCTTCTTCTGAAATGTATTTTTCATGCAAATTATGATACAATCTAAATTCTTCGGATAGTTCAATATAAGATGGATGTGTACCATAACCATCCCTATAAAAAACAAAAGGTTCACATTTATTGTGTCCCAATCTATCATAATCCACAATAGGCTTTTTATTTACATACCTTACAGAAACACCCGGCATTCCATCCCCTCGCGGTAAATCCCAACAATAGTTACCCAATACTTCTAATACATTTTCATCTGTTACTAATGCAGAATGTATTCCAATATCACTAACTGTTATCCATCCATTCTCTATAAACTTTTTAGATATTCTATCTTTTATATCTTGGCATAAAACATAATTTCTTTCATCCATAATTAGTAAATTTATAATTTCTCCAAAAGTACAAATAATACTATTCTTAAAGAAAGGCAAATGCTTATTCTTCAACATCTTTAATCAAATGTTGTAAATTGGGGTCGTTCTTAATCCGTTCCATTTCGTCCGTGACAATCTGCTGGACTTCCTGCTTGACCCGGTTGTAGTTTGCCTGTATTTCTTCCTGCATCCGGTCGTTTCCGTCCTCGTCCCTAAAATCTATAATTTGGGGTAGTTTCTTGTAGTTGGCAGTTTCCCGCTTCACTTGCTCGTTATCCACCACAATTTCCGCATGGAATATTTTCTGTTCTATCCGTTCATCGAAATTGTCGCTGACCGCACCCACAAACATACCCTGTGTCAAGTTAGATATTTTACTGGGCGGTATCAAACTATCCATCTGCGTACTGATTGAGGTTGATTTGTCATTTCGGTTGATAGTCATGCTTTGGCGTTTTTGCAGTACCTTTCCGAAACGGTCTGAAAGCGTTTTTGCCGTTTCAGAAACCACCTGACCGCTAAAAATATTACCAAC
>NZ_CATJGZ010000016.1:0-1041 GCF_949740115.1 Bacteroides sp. 41_26 | reverse complement strand
CGAAAATCGTTATATTTGCCACAGAAAGTTTCATTATAGATAGATTTATAATTGAAATTTTTGTGGTTGAAGCACCCGGAGGGACACCGGGTGCTTTTTTTAATCATTCTCCTTTGTACTGGTAGGTCAGGCAAACGACCTGATTGTCTATAACCCGGTGTCCGGTCAGTTCCCACTTCGACCCGAAAGTCTTTCCTATAAACTTGATACCGTCCCCCAGCATGACCGGAACGATATACAGCGTTATTTCATCCAGCAGGGACGCTTCAATCAGCGAGGTTATAAACTTACCGCCGCCAATAACCTGAATGTCGGTTTCCGAACTTGATTTAAGTTCATTGATTGCCCGTAAGGGCATATCAGTAAGAAAGGTTACATTCTCCTTTTTCGTCACATTGGTATCGTAGTGGGACACTACAAAAGTCTTTTTACTTTTGTACGACCATCCGCCCCAACGTTTAAAAATCATGTTATAAGTATTCACTCCGGCAAGAAATACACCGGGTTGTTCATAAGCTGCCGAAATTTCCTTTTTAACGTTTTCCAGCATCCAGTCCAAATCATTATCTTTTCGGGCAATGAAGCCATCGAGAGATACAGCAATACAAGTTTTTAAATGTTTCATAAGTTGGTATCAAACAGTTTTTAATTGCAAACTGTTCGCCAGTACGTCTAAAAAAAGCGTGAACTCACGCTATCCCGACACAGAGGCACTGGTATACCTAAAAGACAAGATAGGCAAGTCCACGCCGTATGCACATACAGCATGAAACATTGCGCTTTGGGTCTTGTCTTTTTTGAAAATTACCAGTTTTCTGTGTCAAGACGTTCTGCGAACGTTATGTTATATATAAGGTAGAAGTTCTCAACCTCTACTGTTTTTTCTAATGAAACTGTTGCAAATATACAGAAAGTCCCGGATATACTCGAACAGGAAAAAGAAAATCCTGCCTTATCTCACGACAAAACAGGATTGAAAGCCATTAGAAAAGAAAAAATTAATCGGTTTTCTCACGGATTAACTTGTGTACATCCGTTGCT
>NZ_CATJGZ010000015.1:0-2404 GCF_949740115.1 Bacteroides sp. 41_26 | reverse complement strand
TTCGGACTTTTTCTTAATATGCTTTTCTATATGTTCTAATGCTTTCGCCTTTTCGTTATGTATATAATATATTATTGGAATAAGGCGGCCATCGTCACCGTATCGTTTTATCATATCGATAAGATTGCTTTCTTTAGAACTCGTTTCAAAATATGGAAAGCCATATTGGATGATAACATCTACTATCTCTTTGGTGTTGTCTGCTATTGTTGAGTAATCATCTTTCAATGTGAAACACCATTCACGATAACAAGTTCCTGGTATAAGATCGCTAATCGTTGTAGCTACCATTGGGCGATAATACTTCGTACAACAGTCTGGTTCACCAAATTTCATTGCTACTTCATTTATGTTTTTATAAATGATCCAGAATGTCAAACTGACTGCTATTACATCTCTCTCTGGATGAGAAAAAGTGAGCCCAATTATCTGAATTACATTATTATTCTCTACTGTACGGACATATTCCCATTGCCCTTTTTTCTTGAATCCATATATAGATAATTTCTGATGTAGAAGTTCTGCGATTTGTTTTTTTAATTCTTTCATATGTTATTTATTTACTTTATTTCCAATCTGTAATCTGCTTGTAATAATGTTAGTTATAAAACATCAAGATAGATTCTATTGAATATTGAAAGGAACAATGAGAATTTAAGATCGAGGATATTCCCATTGTTCCTCCTTCGGTTTTAATCCGTATTTTCTTCATTCAATATTCTTTTGAAGTTTTCCACAAACTCCATGTAATATTTTAAAGCATTATTTTCAACCATTATAAAGTACCCATCTTCTCCAGCTAATCTTTTAGCACTTTCATAATCTTCTTTAGTGAATCCTTTAGATATCTTTTTGATTGATTTTTCAATGTATTGCAATGCACGCTCTTTTTCATTACGCATATGATATATTATTGGGATAATACGACCTTTGTAGTTGGTGGTTGAAGTTCTATCAATCTCATTGATAAGATTATCTTCATTTGATAACATTTCAAGATATGGAAAACCATACTGGATGATAGTAGATGCCACATCTCTAATATTATCTTCCATGGCTTGTGGATCACCATTTAACTCGAAATACCAAGCATGGTAATCTTTTTGGGGCATTAAATAACCAATGTGTATACACTCCATTGGATTGTAATATTTCAAACGATTCGCTTCGCCAAATTTTATAGCTTCATTGTTTATATTCTTATAAATGACACCAACTGAAATTGAAATAAATATTCTGTGCCTTTCTCGATGTGCAAATCCAAGCGCTATTATTTGGACGACATTGTTTTCTTTTACGGTACGGATGAGAAGCCGTTGCTGCTTTTTTTTAAATCCGTATACAGATAACTTCTGCTGCAAAAGTTCCATGATTTGTTTTTTTAATTCTTTCATATCTTCCAATTGTTTCATTATAGTTACCACAGCAATCTCTTTTATCTATAAACTGTATTCCACTGTGAATATAATCTAACTTTATAATTAGCAACTCAAGAGTAATCGAATGCAATTGATCACGTCGCTAATTATTCCGAAATTAAGGAATAGTATGTTTATATATTCTGGCGCTTTTCTTATCTTCATTGACTACAAACTCAACTGCTGCCTGCTCCAGAATAGAAGGAACTGAAATAAGATAAACGGGTGATGGAATGTCAAGTGATTGAAATTCTTTCCAATCTTCATTTACAAAATCACAGTACGAAAGATCATCAAGCAACATATATCCCATGTCAAAATGAGCGAGGACCGGACAACTACTCTCTTTCACTTTGAGGAGAATATAAGCCTCGCAAAACTCTTCGCCGACATCCGTTGAGTTCGTGATTGGTGCTATCCAAGACTCATCCTGACCTTCTTCATAATCTTCTTCATGGCCTATTGCAAATACCCATATTGGATACTTCTCTAAATCGGATAGGTAAACATCTTCAAAAGGTGCAGCCTTTCCTGTTATGTATTCCATCTTTTCTTCATGTTGGAATAGCTTCGAAAAGAAATTACTTAAAAACATATTTTTTCTCCTATATTTTACAGGGGTAGGGGTAATATTTTACATTTGTTTGTTTCTTATGCTATAAAAAGACTTTGTCATAATAAATGCCCATTAAAATAGATTCTATAGAATATTGAAAGAAACAATGGGAAATTAAGGTCGATAGATATTCCCATTGCTCCTCTTTCAGTTTTAATCCCTATTCTCCTCATTCAATATTCTTTTGAAGTTCTCCACAAACTCCATGTAATATTTTAAAGCGTTGTTTTCAACCATAACAAAGTGTCCCTCTTCTCCTGCTAACCTTTTAGCACTTTCATAATCTTCTTTAGTAGGCCATTCGGACTTTTTCTTAATATGCTTTTCTATATGTTCTAATGCTTTCGCCTTTTCGTTATGTATATAATAT
>NZ_CATJGZ010000014.1:0-2312 GCF_949740115.1 Bacteroides sp. 41_26 | reverse complement strand
ACATGGCTTATTCTGTGGTAAACCCATCCTTTGAACAACGTCAACAGCTTTACCAATTCCTACTCCATTCAGGCGATAGGCTGTATTCTCCATCACATAAACACGTTCTTTGTCATCTTCATGCCAACCTACATTCTCAAACCCCATCCCAACTAAAGTGTTAACAGTTTCTTCTCCTGTTTGGCTCATTCCCTTTGAGGAAAGCAAACAGAATAAAAAGATCGCTACACAGCGTGTTATATCGCTATTATTTAGGCCTTTCCACATGTAAGAGACTTTATATCCCATTCTTTAGTTTTATCTTAGCGTCATCTTTATGATGCGAAATACGACGCAAAAATAGGTACATTTTTAATAATACCAAAGAATTTTACACGAAAAATCAAAATATTGTATTATATTTTTTTATTCTTGTTACGAATTTCTAAAAATAGATACCAAATTGGTAATATCCTTTCTGAATGTTACAAACAATAGTGCTCTTTAAGGTGGTTGCAGCTGCACATATGAAGGTAAAAATGTAGTTCAATAAAGAAGGGGAAAGAGTATTAATGTTATTTTTAATTACCACACAACAAGAGCTTATTATATTATAGAATCAAAAGTACGTACTTTTATAGTCCAAAAGTACGTATTTAACTATGACTTAAATACGTACTTTATATATATAAGAGTACGTACTTTTATAATCAATGATATATATATTCTCTAAATGCTGATAATCAGCATTATGTTATCTCAGGAATGAGGGCAATTGCTTTACTTTTGCTCTCATCTACAATCTTTGCATAGATCTGAGTTGTCTGAATATTTGTATGTCCTAACAATTTCGATACAGTATATATATCAGCTCCCAAAGTGATCATCATAGTCGCGTGGGTATGTCTCGCAACGTGAAAAGTGATATGTTTTTGTATCCCTGCGTCCTTTCCCCAACGAGATAATATTTCATTGGTTCTTCCCAAGGATATCAAACCGTTAAAAACCCGGTCGGTATCCAATGCTTTACCTCTCTTAGGTAACTGTTTTAATGCTTCAGGACTAAGAGGGAGAGATATTATTTCTTGAGTTTTTTGCTGTATTATATGTAATTGAGTATTACCAGCTTTATCTTTCCTGAGGTTCTCCCAAGTCAATGCAGCAATATCCGAGTGTCTTAAGCCACAAAAGCAGCTGAATAGGAAGGCTCTTTTTAACATTTCGTTATAGAAATGAGTTTGAGATAGCAGGCGTATTTCGTCCATGGTCAAATATTCCCGTTCTGTTCTTTTTCGTTTAGGTTTATCTTCATTTTTTATTTTATTCATCGGGTTTGTAGATAAAACATCTTCAACAACTGCATATTTTAAGCAATAGTTTAACTCTTTTAGATAGCATATCTGGCTATTCACATTGATCAACTTTTCTTTTTTACTATGTTTCTGAGTTGCAGACTTTAAGTACTCCATAAACCCTAATATGTAATCTTTATCAACAGCTTTTAATGAAATTCCACTTTTATCATATCTCTGAAGATGGTGAATCAAGGTATTCATCAAAGTTCGTTTTGCCTTTTGAACTATGTCTCTATTTGCTAAATAGCAGATGTAGTCAGTAAGTAGCATGTTTGACCTATTTTTATTCGCATCGAAACCAAATTTACCATTTTGTAATGCTACAATCTTCTGAGCTTTAATAGCATTAGCCAACTTAAGCGTTTCTACATTTCTATCCTTATCTATCCGGTTATTCTCCGGAATAATATAAAGTTTCAAAAATTCATATCTCCGCTTTTTATCCATATAAATATCGAGATAAAGTGATAAACACCCATTCGACAATTGTTTTGACCGAAGTTTAATCGGTTCCTTTATTCTAAGTTTCTTTTTCATATCTGTCTACTAACCTATCATTAATATATACACCTTTCTGTTTGGAGTAACAAACTGGTAACACCCTTCATAAAGGGTAATTAGAACGTAGTACTTATTTCTATTGTTTATGTTATAACGTTTATTACTATTAGGACTGATTAATAAGGAATAAAGTATCACAATGCAATGGCCCGTCTTGTACGCCTATGCATGGTTTCTCTTGAATTTGGATAATGAATTATTCTTTATAAGGTAAAAGAGAAAAATATAAACCTCCTTATGCGAATAAATAGTAACAAATAAGTAACAGTAGTACTGCTATTATACTTAATATAACGTTCTTTATATCTATTTATTTTCTTGTAATAAAATCATATAATATACAGCAATATAGCAAATTACTATTGTTTAGTAGATTTACAGTTGTGCCTATCTGCATATCCACAGAATAAGCCATGT
>NZ_CATJGZ010000013.1:0-1109 GCF_949740115.1 Bacteroides sp. 41_26 | reverse complement strand
TTCGACAAACCCATGATTTACTATCCGATATCCGTATTAATGCTTGCCGGTATCCGCGAAATATTAATCATCTCCACGCCTTATGATCTGCCGGGCTTCCAGCGCTTATTAGGAGACGGTTCCGACTTTGGTGTTCGTTTTGAATATGCAGAGCAACCTTCACCCGATGGATTGGCACAAGCATTTATCATCGGCGAGAAATTCATCGGTAATGATTCTGTCTGTCTGGTATTGGGAGATAATATTTTCTATGGGCAAAGCTTTACCCGGATGTTGAAAGAGTCAGTTCGTCTGGCCGAAGAAGAACAGAAAGCAACTGTGTTTGGTTACTGGGTCAGCGATCCGGAGCGTTACGGAGTTGCCGAGTTCGATAAGGAGGGGAATGTACTGAGCATTGAAGAAAAACCGGTTCATCCCAAAAGTAACTATGCCGTAGTCGGACTCTATTTTTATCCAAATAAAGTGGTTGAGGTGGCCAAAAATATCAAACCATCTGCCCGTGGGGAGTTAGAAATAACCACCGTGAATCAGGAATTTCTGAATGACGAAGAGCTCAAAGTCCAGTTGTTAGGTCGTGGTTTTGCATGGCTGGATACAGGTACACATGATTCTCTTTCGGAAGCCAGTACCTTTATCGAAGTGATAGAGAAGCGCCAGGGATTGAAGGTTGCCTGCCTGGAAGGTATTGCACTACGTCAAGGCTGGATAACGGCAGATAAAATGCAGGAACTGGCAAAGCCGATGCTGAAGAATCAGTACGGGCAATATTTACAGAAAGTAATAGACGAGTTAAAGCACTGATTATCAGCCGATATAAAAGTGTACATTTTTGTATAACAAGAGTGTACACTTTTGCAGTGTAATAATGTACACTCCTGTCACACAAAAATGTACACCTTTATATTTCTCTTTTAAAGCATATACTTTTCCTATCAAATTATGAATATAATAAAGACTTCCATAGAAGGCGTAATCATTATCGAGCCACGTCTTTTTAAGGATGAGCGTGGTTACTTTTTCGAATCTTTCAATCAGAGAGAGTTTGAAGAAAAGGTCTGTAAAACGACGTTTGTTCAGGATAATGAATCCAAATCCGGTTATGGTGTGAT
>NZ_CATJGZ010000012.1:0-2282 GCF_949740115.1 Bacteroides sp. 41_26 | reverse complement strand
CTGGTGGAAGTGTAGTAAAACTCTAATTCAATGAGAAAAGCTATTGAAACATTAAAGAATATATGGAAAATTGAGGATCTGAGACAACGGATCCTCATCACCATATTGTTTGTGGCGATTTACCGTTTCGGTTCGTATGTTGTGCTACCTGGTATTAATCCTGGTATGCTGGCACAATTGCATCAACAAACAAGCGAAGGCCTATTAGCCTTGTTAAACATGTTCTCAGGAGGAGCTTTTTCTAATGCATCAATTTTTGCATTAGGAATTATGCCTTATATTTCTGCGTCTATCGTTATCCAGTTGTTAGGAATTGCGGTTCCGTATTTTCAGAAATTGCAACGCGAAGGTGAGAGTGGCAGAAGAAAGATGAACCAATATACTCGTTATTTGACGATTCTTATCCTATTGGTTCAGGCTCCTTCTTATTTGCTCAATCTTAAAATGCAGGCTGGACCTTCTTTAAATGCTTCATTAGATTGGACTCTGTTCATGGTTACTTCTACCATTATTTTGGCAGCTGGAAGTATGTTTATCTTGTGGCTTGGTGAAAGAATTACAGATAAAGGTATTGGTAACGGTATTTCATTTATCATCTTGATTGGTATTATTGCCCGTCTTCCTCAATCTCTTTTCCAGGAAGTTATTTCACGCGTGAGTGAAAAAGGTGGTGGTATGATCATGTTCTTATTTGAAATGGTATTCCTGCTGTTGGTAATTGCAGCTGCAATCCTCTTGGTGCAAGGTACGAGAAAGATTCCTGTACAATACGCGAAAAGAATTGTTGGTAATAAACAATATGGTGGTGCTAGACAGTATATTCCTTTGAAAGTGAATGCTGCTGGTGTAATGCCTATCATTTTTGCTCAGGCGATTATGTTTATTCCTATCACTTTTATTGGCTTCTCTAATGCTAATAATGTAAGTGGTTTTGTGCGTGCATTTACTGATCATACGAGCTTCTGGTATAATTTTGTTTTTGCTGTAATGATTATACTGTTTACGTATTTTTATACTGCAATTACAATAAATCCGAATCAGATGGCTGAAGATATGAAGAGAAATAACGGTTTCATCCCGGGTATCAAGCCTGGAAAGAAAACGGCTGAATATATTGATGATATTATGTCACGTATTACATTGCCTGGGTCTTTCTTTTTGGCATTGGTTGCTATTATGCCTGCTTTTGCCGGTGTATTTGGTGTGAAAGCTGAGTTCGCTCAATTCTTCGGTGGTACATCTTTGTTAATTCTTGTAGGTGTGGTTCTTGATACACTGCAGCAGGTTGAAAGTCATTTGTTGATGAGACATTATGATGGCTTGTTGAAGTCTGGTCGTATTAAGGGACGTGCTGGTGTAGCTGCATATTAATTCTTTCAATAGAAATGATATTTCTTAAAACAGAGGATGAAATAGAGCTACTCCGTCAGAGTAACTTGCTTGTAGGAAAAACATTGGCTGAGGTTGCCAAATTAATAAAACCGGGAGTTACTACCCGAGAACTGGACAAAGTTGCAGAAGAGTTTATTAGAGATAATGGGGCTATTCCAACTTTTAAAGGATTTCCGAATCAGTATGGCGATCCATTTCCGGGTTCTTTATGTACGTCTGTGAATGAGCAGGTTGTACATGGTATTCCAGGAGATATTGTCTTGAGAGAAGGTGATATTATTTCTGTGGATTGCGGGACATATATGAATGGTTTTTGTGGTGACTCAGCTTATACGTTTTGTGTCGGTGAAGTAGACGAGGAAGTTCGTAAGTTGTTGAAAGTTACTAAAGAGGCATTATATATAGGCATTCAGAATGCTGTACAAGGTAAAAGAATTGGTGATATCGGATATGCTATCCAGCAATATTGTGAATCACATTCTTATGGAGTAGTGCGTGAATTTGTTGGCCATGGGATTGGTAAAGAAATGCATGAGGATCCGCAAGTACCTAATTATGGTAAAAGAGGATATGGCACGCTTTTAAAGAAAGGACTTTGTATTGCGATTGAGCCTATGATTACCCAAGGTGACCGGCAAGTTATAATGGAGCGTGACGGATGGACTGTGAGAACAAGAGATCGGAAATGTGCCGCACACTTTGAGCATACTATTGCAGTAGGTGCGGGAGAAGCCGATATTCTTTCATCATTTAAATTCATTGAAGAAGTTTTAGGAGATAAAGCAATATAGTATATGGCAAAGCAATCTGCAATAGAACAAGATGGAGTTATAGTTGAAGCATTGTCTAATGCAATGTTTCGTGTTGAATTAGAAAACGGACATGAGATT
>NZ_CATJGZ010000011.1:0-1944 GCF_949740115.1 Bacteroides sp. 41_26 | reverse complement strand
TCGACCAGTTCGCCCGCGCGTGGAACGGCGTGACGTACATCATCCACGGCAAGGACAACACCCGCGCCATCGCGCCGCCCGAACGGATCATGGGCGAATTGCGGCGCACGGGCATCCCGGGCGAATACGCGCTGTATGTGCGCGGCGACCGCCACAGCGTGCCCGTCGATTTCTGCGAGCGGAACGGCATCTGCACGGGCACCGTATGCTACACCGTGCGCGACGGCCACGCCTACGCCTCCACGGCGCACAAGCGTTTCTACTACGCGGACATCTCCGCCTCGGGCGCCGTCCTCATCGACCCCGCCATCCCCGCCGGCACCCGCATCACCGTTTTCCTCATCGGCGAGCTGGGGACGATGATCGTGGCGGACCTGACCGTGTGACCGTCTGCCATGAACTTAATATAAGTCAAAACTCTCTGTCGCATCATTGACAGGGAGTTTTTCTATGCCATTATTCACTCGATATAGTCTTTTGCTTTGGGATAGGGTTCTGAAATATCTGTCAAACCCAACAAATAATCTGTGCTGGTTCTGTAGAAAGTCGCTAATTTAATTAAGACATCGGTGGGTATCTCACGTTTCCCTAACTCGTAATGAGAGTAACTGACCTGCGTACACTGCAAGTAATTTGCGATGTCTTTTTGCAGCAAATCTGCATCTTCCCTCATATCGCGAATCCGTCTATACATTATGTGTTCCCCCTCTTGTAGAAATTGGCAACACAAAAAGTATAGGCAAAACATTTTGTTATATTGACATATAAAACAATTTGTTTTATAATTGCATTATACTTTTTCGGGAGGCGCTTCCATGAATAGGTTTTTGATGAATATCAAAACTGGTAAAATTCATAACGGACTATCTCCCTGTGCACGCGCCAGAAAAATGGGGGATGGGAACAAAAAATGGTTTGAAACATATGCAGACGCTGAAAATTTTTATGAAAGTGATACACACAAGGGGGTGTTTTGTGGTGTGTGCTTTACCAGCAGAGAGGAAGCGCTGAATCTTGAGCAGAAGAACAATAAGTGACATCAAATTAAAAAGGAGAGCGTATCATGAAAAAATGGAAGTTCCACGCACTGGGAGCAGTATGCCTGTTGTTGGCTTTGATCCTCATTCCCAACGTAGCTTTTGCGGACGGAGACGGATGGCAATCCGAAAATGGCGGATGGAAATATTATGAAAACGGCGTGCCGATGAAAGGCGTGCGCTGGGTCGAAGCGGAAAATGCTCGTTATATTTTTGACGAATCTACAGGTCTGCTTCTAACAGGTGATGCCGAAAGCGATATACAGATCAATGGCAATCTCTATCACGTCAATCCAAACAAAAACACCGCAGACCCCAAATCGTGCTATGCTGTGCGTAATTATACACGCAATCGCAATGGGGTAGGCGTTACATACTATGACGGCGACGGCATCACCTTTGTCGGCTGGATCGGTGCAAACAACGGCAAATTGATGTACCAGACACGCATACCTAAGGAGAATGTACAAGGTGCAACAAAAGACATCTACATTTATGTTTGGCGTGCTCAGTATCTTCCGGCTGGCAAAAATCCTGTAACAGGTGCAGCTATGGAAGAAGGATGGAATTTATTCGATGACAACGGTGTTTTGATTACAGCAGATGGTACATACAATTGCGGAGACGGTTCCACCTACGTTGTTTACGGCGGTAAAATCATTACAAAGGACGGCGTGTCTGTCATGCAGCCAACCGTCTCGAAACCGAGTGCCTCCATCACCAACATTTCATCGGAAAATTCCTTAAGTGGGAAGTCCCTGCTCTCCGTAAATCGTGCAAATATACTCACCCTCATCAACGATTATTCTAATTATACCAAACGGCTTACTGATTATCTCGAATTTCATGCGGAAGATTTTCAAAACGGAAAATCTTTTTCCGACTTGGATGATTATGACGACTATTT
>NZ_CATJGZ010000010.1:0-1934 GCF_949740115.1 Bacteroides sp. 41_26 | reverse complement strand
TGTCAATGACAGTCGGATCTGCGTTGAACTCGGTTAACTGATAGAAACCTGTAGACTTCTTCTGGATAGGATAAGCCAACTTCTTCAGTCCCCAGTTCTCTTCATTGATAATCTCAGCACCCTCAGCCTGGAGGATACCTTTGAATTTTTCTACCGCTTCCTTCATCTGAACATCAGATAAAACGGGAGTTAAAATGAAAACGGTTTCGTATTGATTCATACTCGTTTAATTAAATAAATAAATTATTTGATTTAAAAATGCGGGTGCAAAGTTAGGCATTTTATTGTGAACTACAAACTTTTAATCTTTTTTTGTATCACAAGATAGGAATTTACACAGAAGAGCTATACCTTTGCAAAGTTGTTGAAACAATAATTTCATGATAGAACAATTTAACTTTGACATCCGGCTTATTTTTGCCATTCTTAATGGCAAAGTTTCCGCGGCTATAAACCGGAAACTGTATCGTAACTTCCGTCAGGGCGGTTTGGAAATCAGCCCAGAACAATGGACCGTACTCATTTTTCTTTGGGAAAAAGACGGAGTTACACAACAAGAGTTGTGTAATGCAACTTTTAAAGATAAACCCAGTATGACCCGATTGATAGATAATATGGAACGTCAACATCTGGTTGTCCGCATTTCGGACAAAAAAGACCGCCGTACCAATCTCATCCACTTAACCAAAACCGGGAAGGAACTGGAAGAAGAAGCACGCATTATAGCCAATCGTACCCTTATGGAAGCCCTAAAAGGCATCAGTGTGGAAGAATTAAGTGTGAGCCAGGAGGTCTTGAGAAAAATATTCTTCAATACAAAAGATTAAGCACCGGTAAGTATGTAAAAACAGACTATTTACGCTGATTAATAGTTTTTTTGCATAAATAATTTCGCCCGTTAAAGAATTATGCTTTAATTTGTGACCATGAATAAAATAATCTATTAAAATACACACACATGAAAGTCTTATTAAAGAATTTAGGATTAATATTAATTTTGGTCGGAGTAATCATTCTGATCGCCTGCTCCCTGACTGGTAATGTAAATAACAATACTATTTTGGGAACTTCTGTACTTTTAGTAGTACTGGGTCTTGTTTCTTATATTGTCATCAATAAGAAAATAGCAGATTAATATTTTAATGGAATTAAAAAAAGGTCCGGAAATGAATATTTCCGGACCTTTTTTAGTTTCGTTTCTCCTCTTCTTCTTAGTTTTCAACTTCGGGAGTAATTAATTTGTATCCTTTTCCATGAATGTTGATAATCTCAATAGAGTCATCTTCTTTCAGGTGTTTACGCAATTTAGTGATGTACACATCCATACTACGCGCATTGAAATAGTTGTCATCAATCCAGATAGTCTTTAAAGCGAAGTCACGTTGCAAAATTTCGTTAGCATGTGCACAAAGCAAACCAAGTAACTCAGATTCTTTGGTAGTCAGTTTCGTCTGCTTTCCTTCTGAAGCAAGAATCTGCTTCTGAGTATCAAAGGTAAACTTACCAATCTTATAGATGTTACTTTCCTTATTTTTCTTTCCGCGTACGCGTCTCAGAATAGCTTCGATTCTGAAAGTAAGTTCTTCCATACTAAACGGCTTGGTGATATAATCATCCGCACCAATTTTAAATCCTTCCAGAATATCTTCTTTCAGTGTTTTTGCAGTCAGGAAGATAATAGGAATTTCGGCATTAGCAGCACGAACATCCTGTGCCAAAGTAAATCCGTCTTTTTTAGGCATCATTACGTCAAACACGCACAAGTCATATTTATTCTTCAAGAAAGCCTTATAACCAGCTTCCCCATCGGGATACAACTCAGCAGAATAACCTTTTGCCTGTAAATATTCTCTTAAAAGCATGCCAAGATTTTCATCATCTTCGCACAATAAAATACGCAGTTTCTCGTCCATATCAATCATTTTTTAATAAAG
>NZ_CATJGZ010000009.1:0-1898 GCF_949740115.1 Bacteroides sp. 41_26 | reverse complement strand
TCTTCATCATCCGTAAGCGCACGGTTATAAATACGGAAATTCCTGATCTCCACATCCGCCGTATCACTGAACAAACGGATGTTTACCGGTTCCGCCTGCAGTAGTCCTTCGGTAGACCCATACTGCACAGCCCCGCAACGGATTCCGTTTACATAAAGTTCCAGCAACCGTTTGCCAGCCTTGGACCCGACAATAAAGGCTATTTTCAGGTTCATATCACTTGCAAACTTTGTACTTACTTCCGTACCGCCGGAAACACGCATAAGGGCCTGCTCCGTTGTCATCTGGAAACCGATATCGCCGGCCATACAGTCCAGTATCACTCCCTGCCGGTCCGTTACCGATGAACAAAGAATTTCCATTTCATAGGTAGCCCCGGTAGTGGTCGCATCTGTGGAGAACGGCTGGTACCCGATTTCAATCTTCGCGCCTCCCGTAAGTTTCAGGGCGTCACCCGTCCAGCCGTTGCTGTTCCAGTCGAAACCTGCAAACGTTGTATGTATGTCGCCATAATCCCAGGCTCCCGGATCGGATTCACTGTTACTCCGCCCGGCTGCCGAAAGTTTCAGTACAAGCCCGGCAGTAGTTTCTTGTAAGTCGATTCCGCTTTCGCTCACGTCGATATAAAACGGGTATTCCGTGGCTCCCGTCTTAAATTTCATATTGATTTCACCCTGTTCCGTAAAACGGTTGGTATATGTCTGCGTAGTACGGGCCACACTGACAGACTGCGTTTTCACCCCGTCCCGGTAAACGTCCACTTTAGCCGGCGTCGCGGCGGGATCATAAGCCACAAAGTCAAATTTCACCTGTTCGTACTGCCCCGCTTCCAGGCGCGGAACAAGATGATCCTCCGTAAAAATACGACCGTCCGGAAAACTCATCATCGTGCCGATGAACGGTGCCGATCCTCCGGATTTCAGGATATCAATATAGATACTTTCAGATTTTAGCACGAGATCGGCGGAAGCCTCCATTTCGGCAACCATTTGAACGGTATTCCGGCCGGTCACAAGCGAAGAGGAGGACAAACTGAAACTGCCGTTTGTCGTTCCTGATCTTGTAATAGTGTGCGCGTTCTGTTGCTGACCGTTCAGATAAAGCGTGACAACCTTTGTTCCGGCACCGTTGACAGCATAAGGAATATTAATCGTGTCAGCCAGAGTATAACCGCCTGCGGCTATGGCCCCGGCCAGATTGTAAGAGCTGGTAAGGGAAAGGCTGACAACCTTTACGGATGTAAACGCCTGCCGGGTTTGCTTCTTGCCGGTGGTCGGATCGGTTGTGGTTGCCACTACGTAAATATCGGTATTCCCAACAAGCAAGTAACTTGAAAGGTCCAGTTCGTAACTGCCTTTAGAAACGTCGCTGACCGTCTGGGAATACATGGTAGTCGTTCCACGCCTGATCGTAACGGTGATATCCGCCTTTTGCCCGGTAGATTCCCCCTTTTCGTCCCCCGTGGTGTATTGGTGATCGTACGTATAAGTAAGACGGGCGTTTCCGCCTTCTTTTATGATCGCATTATCTACAGCCGCATTTAAGGCAATTTTAGTAGCCACCGTTTCGCCGGAACCTCCACCGGAACCGGCCGGGATATCCACAGCGGTAATTTCCGCGCCGCTTTTGTTCTGGAAAGACAGACGGACGGATGTTTCATCCTCGCTTACCTCTGCATTTACATTGAACAACGTGGAAGCGTCCACCTCATTAAAACGGGCGGTTACAACCTTGTTTTCTACCGGATTGGTGGAATCTAAGGACAAAGTTTCGTCCACTTCCAGGATATCCACGTTTACATTCACATTACCGGCCGCGTCCGGCGTCTGCTTCTCGCCGTTTACCGTTACACTCTTTACCGTTCCTTTGCCGCCGAACTCTTCCCAGCTCGCCTCCTG
>NZ_CATJGZ010000008.1:0-1871 GCF_949740115.1 Bacteroides sp. 41_26 | reverse complement strand
GGAGTTATAGGAGGTTTGCTTGCTCTTGTTATTTTAATCTTTAGTGGCCTCCAACTGTGGTTTTATCTGATTAATAAAAACGAATAATGTATTATTTAACAGTCTTAGTTCTGCTTTTCCTGGCAGAACTTTTTTATTTCCGTATTGCTTAAATGTAATATCATCGACAAACCTAACGAACGCAGTTCGCATACCCGGATCACTTTACGGGGTGGGGGGATCATCTTTTATTTTGGTGTATTAGCCTATTTCTTCACGAACCATTTCGAATATCCCTGGTTCATGTTTGCCCTGACACTGATCACTTTTATCAGCTTTATTGATGACATCCGTTCTACTTCTCAAGCACTGCGATTGGTGTTTCATTTCTCCGCCATGGCTTTGATGTTCTATCAATGGGGGCTGTTTTCTCTTCCCTGGTGGACAATCCTTGTTGCGTTAATAATATGTACCGGTATCATTAATGCTTATAACTTTATGGATGGAATCAATGAGATCACCGGAGGTTACTCCCTGGTCGTTCTGGGAGCATTGGCATATATTAATACAAAAATAACCGCTTTTGTTGAAGCAGATTTTATCTATACCTCACTTTGTGCTGTAGTAGTCTTTAATTTCTTCAATTTCCGGAAACGGGCGAAGTGCTTTGCAGGTGATGTAGGTTCTGTTAGTATTGCATTTATCGTTTTATTCCTTATCGGTAAGCTGATAATCAAGACGGAGGATTTCAGTTGGATTATACTGTTAGTTGTGTATGGGGGTAGATAGTGTACTTACCATTATTCATCGTCTGATGCTTCATGAGAATATAGGATTACCTCATCGTAAACATCTGTATCAGATTATGGCAAATGAACTGAAGGTACCTCATGTGGTAGTCTCTTTTGTATATATGGTGATACAAGCATTGGTAATAGTGGGGTATTTCTATTTCCAGGCGTATGGTTACTGGTATTTATTGAGCAGTATTTTAGTATTAAGTATTCTATATGTCTTGTTTATGTATAAATACTTTGATCTGCATTTTTCTTTCAACTAACTGATAATTATCTCTCTACAAACTTTCTGAGAGAAACAGCTTTACCTCTCTCTTTTTCGTTTGCCATCCGATAATAAACCCTCATCTTTGCAATGTTGATCAACGAAACGTGTGAATGAAAAAACGATTAGTAACATTTAAAAAGAGGAGGTAATTATGCCTTTATTTTACAGAGCGGTACAATCACCGATGGCCAACAAAGCGGGAGCTAAGTTATGGCATCTTAATCTGGTTAAAACCGGAGCAACAGTAACTACTCAGCAATTGGCTGAGGTAATAGCGGAGAAATCATCCCTTACGCCGGGTGATGTGCAGAATGTGGTACGTAACCTGATGTCGGCGATGCGGGAACAACTTCTGAACAGCCGTACGGTACGTCTGGATGGCTTGGGAACGTTTACAATGAAAGCCCGTACGCAGGGCAGGGGAGTAGAGAGTGCCGATAAGGTAAACCCGAATCAGATAACAGCTTTGAAGTGTCAGTTTACGGTTGAGTATACTCGCCCGGCAGCTATTGGTACCACACGTGCTCTGTTGCAAGGTGTACAGTTTGTACATGCTGATTTACTGAAAAGTATGACCGACGGAGGAAACCCTGGCGGTGAGGGTGAGGGGGAAGACCCTTCTATTTAGTTGAAAGTTGACAATTGAGAGTTGAAAGTTGGCTGCGCGGCACTGGATACGTTATTAAAATGGGAGGAAAATGAAAAAGACGATTTGGAATACGATTTTAAAAGTGGTTATAGCTGTGGCAAGTGCCTTGGCTGGTGTATTTGGCGGACAGGCTATGATGGCTTAGCGGACAAATAGATATAAATAAGAGATCGCCCGG
>NZ_CATJGZ010000007.1:0-1099 GCF_949740115.1 Bacteroides sp. 41_26 | reverse complement strand
TATTTCTTCCCTTTTTTCAGCACATTCAAAATTCTGCTTGATAATTTACGGGCGATACGTATAATCGCTTCTTGTGGTTTCATGCGTTTGCAATATTCACCATAGGCGGCTGCCATGACACTGTCATGCCGTATGATTATCCAAGAACTTTCCACCAACATGGGACCGATCTTTTTATTTCCCCTGAATGTTTTCTCGCCGTTACAGGATTTCTCTCCACTGCTATGCATGGTGGGGATAAGTCCTAGATAAGAAGCGAACTCACGCTGGTTGTTAAAGCGGGATATGTCATCTATTTCCGTGAGCAGACACATGGCGGTATTCACTCCTATGCCGGGAATAGAAATAAGAAGGGAATAACGGCCGGCGTACAACGGACTACCGGCTAAATCACGAAGCAGGCGGTTTGCCTTAAGCAGGCTTTTCCTGAATAAGTCAACCTGTTCCAATAACAAATCAAGTCCGATACGGCTGGAGGACAATAAAACCACATCTTCACGTAGCCAAGACATAAAACGTTTAGACCAATGCGTATTAGGACTGGCAAAACAATCGGGCAACTGAACACCATTATTATAAAGCAAATGCTTTACACGCGATTTATAACCACCGAGTTGTTGTTTGAGGGTTTTACGTATGCGTACAACACTACGATTGTCCAGATTTTCTTTCCTGCGAATGTAGATACCTTTAAGTGTGCCGGCCTTTAAAGCTTTGGCAAGCTTCTCCGAATCCACAGGATCAGACTTCATCACATTCTCGTATTGAGTAGTAGGAACATCAGCCGCATGGATGACCATGCAAGAAATGCCATACTCCTGGAGAGCGTAATAAGTCGAGAAGCCACTAAATCCAGACTCGTAAACGGCTTGATAATTTCCGTTAGGATAATGTTTCTTCAAATGTTCAAAGAGCTCTTTGGCAGAAGACTTTTGAGAATGTTTCTTTTTATAACCCGATTGGGTGAGAATAGTCACGCTCCAAGTCTTCAAATGCACATCAATTCCGATATAGATATTTTGTCCATCGAAATTTATTCCTTTACTTTGTACCATAGGTGTAATAGTTTTAATTACTGATTATTTGTTGATTGTCAATT
>NZ_CATJGZ010000006.1:0-1690 GCF_949740115.1 Bacteroides sp. 41_26 | reverse complement strand
AGCGTCAGGTTCTAAATATGTTGTTGAAAAATCAATGGTATTTACTTGTACGGCTACTTGGATTTTTGATAACAATGAACCTAAATGTGTTTTATCTCCTGATAGATTACAAATTCCAAATAGTTCGTATAGAATACTGAAACATATCCCTGATATATCCGGTCACGGTAATCATGGTAAGATTAACAATTCTGCTTATGCTGAAATGAGTGGAGCTAATGGGTATCCTTATAATTATAATAATGAAGAATTCGCTATACAGCCAGGTTCTGAAATAATAAACGATACAACGTTTATTATTCATAAGTTGGTGCCAAATGTAGGAATGGTTAAAAACACTCCTTTGTATAAAGGAAAAATTAAAATAACAGGACTTAATAATAAGTTGGCGTTGTATGTTTATGCAAAAGGTTATTTAGATAGCGAAATTATTAATAGTTATAAAATATATAAAGATGGAATATACGACATAAATATAGTAGGAGTTACAGAAGTTATATATTTTCATGTTGTATCACTTATTGATGATGTCCAAAATAGAGATGTTAATGTGACTATTCAGCAAATAGGAGAATATGAAGGCTCATTCTGTCTTGATGGCGTAGATGACTTTGTTACTATTCCGACTTTAGTTACCAAGCAGTCTTTAATTAAATGTAATTGGACTACTCAAAATTATAACAAGTTCTTAGTAGACTATCGTAAAGACAATGCTTCTAATGGTTATTCTACAAATAAAACAGGTAGTACAGATATACAACTAGCTTATAATGGAAGAGTTACTTATATAGATGGAATATTAAATAAAAATTTAATTCCAGATGATAATTTAAAAGAAATTACTCATTGTGCTACTATTCAGTATCCTAATAATGTTGAATCTGAAACCACAATAGCATCTGCTTTTGACTTAAGAGGTTATATGCAAATGGCTCTTTATACTTATATAGCATTTTCTGAATTTTCAACTGAAGAAAAAATTAAAGAGTTAAATGAATATATAGGAACAGAAGGTAACATTGTAGAGTGGAACCCAACTATTACTAGTAATATTCCTTATAAAGATATATCTACTTATATTACAACTGACGGAACTACAGACCTCTCTCCTAAAGTTGGAAATCTTTATAAGAAAGGTGACAAACTTACAATAGGTATTAAGCCTGCTAAGGATTTAGATGAAGTAGGAACTGTTACTGTAAATGGAGTTGAAGTTAAACGTTCTAGCTTAACAGAGTTAGGTTATTATATTTACACTACTGTATTGGATAGTACTCAAATTATAGATATAACTATTGACGAATATATTAAATACGAGGACATTGTTCAACCATTCCCAACAATATTTGAATTGAAGAATGTTGATACTAATGTAACTTATACTTACGGAAGCAAGTTAAAGATAGGTTCAGAGTTCTTATTTGATAAATGGACAAATTTATTACCAGAATTGTATAAACCTACTGGAAGTGGAAGGTATAATGGAAAAGAATTTAAAACTGGAAATACATATACTGTAGAAAAAACTATGACATTCTCCTGGAGTTCTCCAATGGAATACTTATTAAGTTCTGCTCCTAAATGTATATTCTCTCCAAGTAAATTAAGAATGCCTAATGAATCTTATAGATATTTAGGTTACATTCCAGATATTTCTGGTAATGGAAATAACGGAATCTTTAATAACTTT
>NZ_CATJGZ010000005.1:0-1633 GCF_949740115.1 Bacteroides sp. 41_26 | reverse complement strand
GCCCCAAACCATGTGGGTAGGATAAATATCCGCATTATAAACAGTAATTCCCTGTACAACGCGTTCCGTTCCGTCCGGCATGGTAATAAACCACCTTCCATCCGATGCCGTCTTGTTTACCGTGACATACTGCAACCATTCCGACTTGTTTCCCTGAAAATTCTCATATCCCAGTACATTGACGGACTGATAATTTACACCATCCCGGTAAGCACCTTCCGCCTGTGGATTAGAACCGCCCTTTTCCTTATAATAAGAAACCGTATCACGCATCCCCAGCGCATTTGTAAGGCCCGTCACTTTCTGGTAACTATTTGTTCCATATCCGCAAACTCCCTGCGAATCGGTATTACCGTATTTAAAGAAATACAGATTACCCACGTCCTTGTGCATTTCCCAGTCAAACAGCTGGAAACCTTTGCCCCTGTTCTGGGCATATTTGATTGCCTGGCTCTGTGAAATAGTTCCTACACTTGAAACACCACTGACAGAACGCAATACATCATCAATCAGGTAGGCTTCATAAGCACCGCCCAGGCATTCCGTATGCTCTACCCAGTCCGGCTCGATCGCTTCTACACTTTCTGACGTTGTGAGTAAAACGAAATCGAATGTCGCCGAATTAAGGAAGGTAAAGGCCAGTTTCGTTGCCCCTACAGGAACGGCACAAAACAAGTACATACCATTGATAAAACCGTTCGCGTTTGAAACGCTGACCCGACTTACTATTTTGCCCGTATCATCTATAAATACAGCCCCGTAAAGAGTGGAATCCAGACCGGGAAAACGAACCTGCTTGTAATCCCGAACGTCCACCAGGGCGAACGATCCGGATTCGTATTTGTTCTTTGCCTCTTCAATGGTCGTGTAATCCGTATTCTTACGAATCCCGATCCCTTCCGTTACATCCAGCTCTTCGCGGGTAAATTTTACACTGGTGTACCCTGCCACTGCCGGCGCATCCTCATTGCTTGAAATAAAACCGTAAAGACATTGATTCAGCACGTCCGTTACTCCCTTGTACCAGTAATGAGGTTCATATACGTAAACTTCGCCTTCCGATCCGGTTAATACTGCATCCGTGGCGTTCTCCACATTCTCACTATCGGCGTATTTGTTCCGGTTCTCATCATGAAGCGGATAACAGGTCATTTCACCCTCCGCCGTCTTTTTGGCCAGAACGCAAGGCCTTTTCGCCAACACTTCCAGGATATGGGAAGACGGGGTAAATTCCTTATTATAGTCATATCCGGTTGAGTTATCCAGATTCGTAATCTTTTCCCCGTCTCCTACCGTCTGATCTATTTTTATACCGACAAACTGCGGCTGAATGATATTCAGTTCCGGGAAATGCGCACAGGTGGCGGCGTACTCTTCGTCCGACATGGACCGGGTAAGCCGGTACGTACCTACCAGGCGGCACGTCTGCACGTTTCCCCCGTCTTCATCAACGCCGCCCATTGTCATAAGCCTGCGAAGCAAATTACCGTCCCCGTCCATATCTATACCGGTAATTCGTAGATAGCTGGTCGCGCTGCATTGCTGTAACAACGTGTTCCAGTCGATCAGGCTACAGTTATCAATCACAAGGCGCGTGATATTTGCCGTACCTTCCAGCTGCAGCCCTGCATTG
>NZ_CATJGZ010000004.1:0-1273 GCF_949740115.1 Bacteroides sp. 41_26 | reverse complement strand
GTTGAAATATTATCTTTGTAGTTAAAACAAGTTAACCAAGGAAAGCAGGTGACCTATTGCGTTATCTAGGCAGAAGTCCTATACGCAGAATTAGTCCTGCTTTCCTTTTCAGTTGAATCGTCCCAATTAGAATTTTAGGTCGTTAGCCTATTAAAGGATTTAGTGAGTTCAACCTATGGTTAACAATAATGTTGCAACAAAATTATGAAAAAGAATTGGTTTATCGGCATTGATGTATCCAAAAAAACATTGGATGTGGTTATTTATGACTCTGCAAAGAAACATGCGGACACTGAGAATTACAAACAGTTATCCAACAGCAAGGAAGGATATGATACCTTACTATCCTGGCTTAAAAAGAAAAAGGCAGCACTTGACCAGATCGTTGTCGGTCTGGAGCATACAGGCACTTACAGTTTTGATTTGCGGCTTTATTTGGAAAAACACCAGATCGATTACTGTACGTTTAACCCTTTGCATCTGAAACGTTCATTAGGTCTGGTTCGTGGCAAAAACGACAAGGTGGATGCCGAACGGATTGCCTATTTCACCTATCTTCATCGGGAAGAACTTACCTATTCTAAACTTTCAGGAAGTACCGTACTTCGTTTGCAGGACTTGTCGGCTGAGAGGAAGCGCTTTGTCACACAGCAGGCTGAATATAAGGCCTTGTTGACTGACAACAAGGAACGTCCCAGAACAAGTACTCTGCTACGCGCTCAAAATATGGTGGATGTGTTGGAAGGAGAAATTAAAACTGTGGAAGAAGAAATGATTGCACTGGTCGGAAAAGATCCGGCTATTGCAAAAAATTATGAATTGCTGACCGGCATAAAGGGTATTGGAAGTGTCAATGCCATTTCCACCCTCATACACACAAATAACTTTGAAGCGTTTGAAACGGCAAGACAGTATGCCTGTTACTTGGGCATTGCCCCCTTTGAACATACTTCGGGAACCTCAGTCAAGGGGGCCACCAGAGTTTCCCATATAGGGGCAAAACTCTTGAAAGCGGACCTTTCGCAAGCTGCAAAGTCTGCAATTGTATGGGACAAGGAATTGAAAGAATATTATATTCGTAAGACAATGCAGGGAAAAGCTTTTGGAGTGGTATTGAATGCTGTGAAGTTTAAATTGATATGTAGAATGTTTGCAGTTGTCAAAAGAGGAACGCCGTTTGTGGAGTTGAATACATATAAAAGTTAAACAGGCTGCTACACTAGATAGCAACCCATTTAACTTATTTAACTGTTTTTTCTTGCACAAATATTTG
>NZ_CATJGZ010000003.1:0-1266 GCF_949740115.1 Bacteroides sp. 41_26 | reverse complement strand
TTATAAAAGAAAATTGGCAATTATTTAAAACTGAATCAAGACCAATCGACTTTTTAGGATATAGATTTTATAGAGGATATACTACTTTAAGGAGAAGCAACTTTTTGCGTATTAAAAGAAGAGCAAAAAGAATCTCTAAAAAAGATGAATTAAATTTCAAAGACGCTTCCGCTATGCTTAGCTATAGTGGTTGGCTGAAACATTGTGATTCATTTAATTATCAACAAAAGTACATTAAACCATATATTGATTACAAAAAATGTAAGGAGGTTGTAAGAAATGAAAACAAAAAGTACAATAGCTCCCGAAAAATTCAAAATAGGTGATAGAAAGGGCAACTTAATAGAGGTTGCTTTTTTTGATGATGTAAAGGAGATTCAAGAGGAAGAATCAACTCAGTATGAATATAGTGTTTATACTATCAAAACCATCTATAGAGAAGATTTAGAGAGTTATATAAATGGTAATTATGAAGACTATTTAGCACTAGCTAAGGAAACTGATTATCAGTTAGAAGCTAGTAAAGTTAGAGAAAAAAGAAATGAGCTCTTGGCTGATAGTGATAAGTTTTTATTACTTGATAGACTAGGAATATCTTTACCTAGTGAAATTACAGCAACTACACTATTATCTTCTATTAAAGATTTCTTTGATAATTTAAAAGAAGTATTAAATGGTGATTGGGCTGAATATAGGCAAAAGTTAAGAGATTTGACTAAACAAGAGGGATTTCCTTATAATGTTGAATTTCCTGAAAAGCCTGAGGAATAGTGAGGGAGGATAATTATGAATATTATAGGTGCAATTAAAGTAGGCTTAACAGCCTTTATTACTTGGATTGGTTGGTTAGTTGGAGGATATGATACTATGATGGTGACATTATTACTATTTATGTGTGCTGATTATATATCAGGTATCTTATGTGGTATATCTAATAAAGAGTTATCAAGTGAAGTAGGATTCAAAGGAATTGCTAAAAAGATTATGATTCTTTTATTAGTAGGAGCAACTAATTTACTGGGACAAGCTACAGGTATTGAGGGATTACGATATATTGTTATCTCTTTTTATTTAGCTAATGAGGGTATCTCTATTATAGAAAATGCTTCTATACTAGGATTGCCAGTACCACAAAAGATTAAAGATGTGCTAGAACAACTAAAAAATACATCAAACGAAAAATAAATAATTGATAAGAAAGAGGGCTAGAGATAGCTCTCTTTTTTATATAAATTTTTTTCATTGAAAAGGAGGAATAGAAATGGA
>NZ_CATJGZ010000002.1:0-1255 GCF_949740115.1 Bacteroides sp. 41_26 | reverse complement strand
GCGGGACATGAAAACCATATACGGCCACAAGCACATGACGCGGGCAGAGCTTGAACCCTTCCGCGTGCAATATATCGCCGGAGTGCTCAAACTGCTGGAGGGCATAGAGCTGGAATATGGCACAGAAACGGAGGGGAACACATGAATGTTTTAAGCCTATTTGACGGGATAAGCACCGGGAGGCTTGCGCTCCAACGGGCCGGCATAACCGTGGATAGTTATTACGCTTCCGAAATTGACCAGAAAGCTATAAAAATATCACGGGCAAACTGGAGCGACGTCATACAGATAGGAGACATTGAAAAAATAGACCTCGAAAGTCTACCTAAAATCGATCTATTGATTGGCGGCAGCCCGTGCCAGGGATTTTCAAGAGCTGGAAAAGGGCTTAATTTTGACGATCCCCGAAGCCGCCTATTCTTTAAATATGTGGAAGTGCTCGAAGAACTGAAAAAGAAAAACCCAGATATAAAATTTCTGCTAGAGAACGTAAACATGGCACATGAATGGCGCGATATAATCACGCAATACCTCGGCGTGGAGCCAGTTCTTATCAATAGCAGAAAAGTGTCCGCAGCCCTACGCGAGAGGCTATATTGGACGAATATATGGGAAGTATCGCAACCGGAGGACAAAGGGGTGCGGCTGCTGGATATTATAGACCGAAACGTGGAAATCAGTAAACCAGTAAAAAAGGACGGCATACTATTTGATCCCTATTTTTCAGAAAATGCCCGGAACCTTGTATATGTCGAAAACGGGGAAATAAGGATTCGGCAAGCTACAAAGCAAGGGTACATAGTGGCAGAGAACGGGGACGGAATAAACATCAGTTTCCCACTATCCAAAAGCCGACGCGGCCGGGTAATCAAGCAGAAAGCGCCCACCATGACTTGCGTGTGTGATTTTGGCTGTCTCATTGACGGAGTTATCCGAAGGTTTACCGCCGAGGAATTGGAAAGATTGCAAACGCTACCAGACGGATACACGAAATATTACAAAGAGGACAACGGAGAATTGGCAGAGGTGCCGAGATCAGCACGGGAAAGCGTAATCGGCAACGGCTGGACCACCGACGTAATCGTCCATATACTTAAGGGTATTTTGCCGCATAAAGAAGAACTGGAGCCAGAAATTCCAAAAGCTGACCGGGCACGAATACACGACGACTGCCTCGAATATGAGCTTGAAATCATTTCCGCAGCGGAGGAATTAACCGAAAGACGCCTGAAAGCCTACCAAAGCGGGAAAAAGG
>NZ_CATJGZ010000001.1:0-1003 GCF_949740115.1 Bacteroides sp. 41_26 | reverse complement strand
CTATTAGAGGAGGGTCGCTTATCAGCCGGTCACGCCCGGGCCATCCTGGGCGCTCCCGGCAAGTCACTCCAGCGTACCCTGGCCCAACGGGTCATTGACGAGGGACTCTCGGTCCGCCAGACCGAGCAGCTGGTCAAGCAGCTGTCACAGGAAAAGGCGCCGAAAAAAGAGCCTGCCGCCGACCCCTATAAAATCTACCGGGACGAAGCCGCCAAGTCCCTCTCCGACCGCTTTGGCCGGCGGGTCTCCATCGTCCACGGCGCCAAAAAGGGCCGCATTGAGCTGGAATACTACGACGACAATGACCTGAACGCTCTGCTGGAGCTTTTAGAGCAGGTAAAGCGCACCGGCCAGACCGCCGGGAAGGGGGGCGCCCACCGTTGACACAGCAAGAGCCCAAGCGGCGGTCCTCTGCCAGCCTTCAGCATCAGGCTGAACATACCAGAGCACGGCGCAGAATTTCGGTGATGGGATATCTGCTGATTTTGTTTGTGGTGGCCTTTCTCCTGCTCCTTCTGGCCTATTTCCAGCAGCAGCGGATAAACGCCGACACCAACAACGCCCTACAGCAGTCCGTCTCGGCTGTTCAGTCCATCCAAAACCTTATGGCAGATAACGAGACCTTGCGATCACAGGGGGCCGAATTGGAGGAACAGGTGGAGACCCTCACCGCCCGCTCTCAAGAGTTGGCCGACACCATGGAAAAGCAAACCCGCGCCATGGACCTTTTCTGGCAGGTCGACGAGGCTTATGTCCGTGGCCGCTACGTCCTTTGCCGCCAGTTGATCCAAAGTCTAGAGGACCTCTCTGACGGGACCCCGCTTAAAAGCTATCTGCCCACCGAAAGCACCACCGACAACGACCGCTTCTCCCCTGCCGAGCGGTATCAGGAGATTTTTAAGGCGGTCTTCTAAACCATCAAATGTTTCACGTGAAACATCCATTACAAAAACCCACAAAATTTATTATGAGGTGATTTGCCATGTTGGATATTCGATTCGTT